>CANFIE010000293.1 GCA_947446625.1 Acetobacteraceae bacterium
GCCCAACCGGGCCAGGGCAAGCGCCTCAGCCACCGGGCGGGTGGGCCAGGTAGCGCTCCACAGTCTGGCACAGCACATACGCCGGCCGCACCCGCGCCACCTCGGCCCAGTCCAGCGCTGCCGACCACAGGAAGCGCACCTCGGCAAAGTGTTGCGCCAGCCACCAGCACAGCCCGGCCTGGTTGTCGCTGACGCTGAAGGAATTGCCGAACACCAGCAGGGTTTCCGCCCGCGGCGCCGCCGGGTTGCGCCATACCCGGCGCCAGCCCTGGTGCTCGCCAGGCCCGGGGGGCTGGTCCTCCACCAACTCGGGCTGGGCCAGCAGGCTGGCATCGGCCTCCGCCAGCGGCTCATGCATATCCACGCCAAAAAAGCGCTGGGTCAGGTCGCCGCCCTCCAGCCGCCCCCGCATGCGGAATTCCGGCGCGGGCAGCGGCACAAGACCCAGCGCCACCGCCACCGCCTCGGCCAGCAACCAGGTGCCATAGGGGCTCAAATGGCTATCCAGCTTGCGGAATACCCCAAGGCCCGGCACCGCCCGCAGCAAGGGCAGCGCCGGCACATGCGCCTGGCCCAGCCGCGCCGTCAGCAAAGGCAGCAACCCCGCCAGCAGGCAGGAGGGTGTCTCCAGGGGCTGGGGTAAATACCGCTCCAGCGCTGAGAGCTTCTCAGGGATCACCAACTGGGCAAAACCGATGCCCTGCGCGACGCAGCCGGCCTGCCGCGTCGTACACAACTCAGCCCATTTCGCCACCAGTGGTGCCGCTTGTTCCGGGCTGGCCAGGGGCGGAAACAGGCTGCGCACGGCGTTGGGGCCATCAACCAGGAACAGCCAACCCTCCCGGCCCACCACGGTACTGCCGTCGCCCGAGACCAGGCCAACCGGCATGGGCAGCCAGGAAATGCGCTGCTCCGGCGGGTGCGCCGAATCCTCCAAGCCAGGCAGGGCCAATGGTGCGCTCAGTGCGGTGCCCAGCACATCCAGCAGCCGCGCCAATTGGGGGCTGAGCGTCGTATCCTGGCGCAGCTTGCGCAGGCTTTCGGGGGTCAGGTTCTCCAGCAAGGGCAGCAGGGCCGACAGGGCGGGTGGCGGCTGGACCTCTTGCTCGGGCCGCAGTGCCTCACCCAGCGGCAGCGGCGCCAACAGGCCGTTGGGCCCCACGGGGCGCACGGTCAGCCGCCCGGCGGTCAGGTCGGCCGCGCTGCAGGTCTGGCTCAAGGAGAGCTTGAAGGCACAGTCGCCCAGGTTCTGGGCCGCCAGGTCACCGCGCGGCCCATTGGCCATGGCGCGGCCGAATTCCTTGCCCTGGAAATACGCCACCACCTCCAGGGGCACGCCACCCGCCGGCCAGCGGGCCCAGCCGCATATCAGGTTGGGCTCAAAGAAGACGTCCACGACCCCCTGGGCAGTCGGGGCGGGATCAGAGCCAGCGGCGGACAAGGCAGGCGGCATCCTTCACGGGTGCCGGCGGACTGTCCGGCACCGAGCCATCATGCCGCCTGGCCCGGGCCAATGCCAGGGCTGGCGCTCAGAAGCGCGCCACGGCCTCGGCGATGGACTTGCCCACATCCACCGTGCCGGCCTGGCCGCCCATGTCCCGCGTGCGGGGGCCGCCTTCGGTCAGCAGCTTTTCAATGGTGGCCACAATGGCGTCTGCCGCGGCCTTCTCGCCCAGGTGCTCCAGCATCATGGCGCCGGACCAGATCTGCCCGATCGGGTTGGCAATCCACTTGCCGGCAATATCCGGCGCCGAGCCGTGCACCGGCTCGAACATGCTCGGGTACACCTTCTCGGGGTTGATGTTGGCGCTGGCGGCGATGCCGATGGAGCCGGCCACCGCCGGGCCGAGATCCGACAGGATGTCGCCGAACAGGTTGGAGCCGACAACCACGTCGAACCAGTCCGGGTGCTGCACGAAATGGGCGCAGAGAATATCGATGTGGAATTGGTCAGTGGTGACGCCCGGGTAGTTCTTCGCCATCTCGGCAAAGCGCTCATCCCAGTACGGCATGGTGAAGGTGATGCCGTTGGACTTGGTGGCGCTGGTCACCTTCTTGCGCGGGCGGGTCATCGCCAGCTCGAAGGCGTATTTCATCACCCGGTCGGTGCCGATGCGCGTGAGGATGGACTGCTGGCTGACGAATTCACGGTCGGTGCCCGGGAACATGCGGCCGCCCACGCTGGAATACTCGCCCTCGGTATTCTCACGCACCACATAGAAATCGATATCCTTCGGGCCGCGATTGGCCAGCGGCGTGGTGGCGCCGGGCAGCAGCTTGCAGGGCCGCAGGTTCACGTATTGGTCGAAACCCCGGCGGATGGGGATGAGCAGGCCCCAGAGCGAGACATGGTCCGGAACGCCCGGCCAGCCGACCGCGCCGAGAAACACGCTGTCGGAGTCCTTCAGCTGGTCCAGCCCGTCATCCGGCATCATCTTGCCGGTCTTGGAATAAACCTCGCAGGACCAGTCGTAATGGACCAGTTCCAGGTCAAAGCCGAAACGGCGGGCGGCGGCGTCGATGACGCGCAGGCCCTCGGGCGTGGTTTCCTGGCCAATGCCATCGCCAGGGATGACGGCAATGCGGTATTTTTTGCGGGCGCTCATGGGCGGGTCTCCTCCGGCGGGGCGCGCACCATGCCGCAGGGGGGCGTTTGGCTCAAGCTGGGGCTGGCGCGGGCCACCCCAGCCGGCCTAAACCAGCGCCATGCCCAGCATCGAACAACTCGCCCCCTATGCCGGCTACGCCCTGAAGGGCGCCGCCATTCCGGAACTGCCGAATTACTATAAAGGCAAGGTGCGGGAGAATTACGACCTGCCGGATGGCCGGCGCATCATCATCGCCACCGACAGGTTGAGCGCCTTCGATCGGCAGATCACCTCGGTTCCGCTGAAGGGCCAGGTGCTGACGCAGATCGCCCGCTTCTGGTTCGACCGTACCGGCGATATCTGCCCCAACCACGTGCTGGCATACCCCGACCCCAACGTGCTGGTCTGCCGTGGCCTCAAGATCATGCCGGTGGAAGTGGTGGTGCGGGACTACATGGCCGGCACCACCAGCACCTCGATTCTCTCGATGTACAAGGCCGGCCGGCGCGAGATGTATGGCCACACCTTCCCCGATGGCCTGCGCCCCAACCAGAAGCTGCCCGCCACCATCCTCACCCCCACCAGCAAGGCGTTTGACGCCGGGCATGACGAGGAACTGACCCCGGCGCAAATCACCGAGCAGCGCCTGCTGACCGCGGCGCAATGGGCGCAGGTGAGCGCCCTGGCCCTGGCGCTGTTCGCCCGTGGGCGTGAGATTGCCGCCGAGCGCGGGCTTATCCTTGTCGATACCAAGTACGAATTCGGCTTCGCGCCCGATGGCAGCATTGTGCTGGCCGACGAAATCCACACGCCGGATTCCTCGCGCTACTGGTTTGCCAGCAGCTACCCGGAGCGGTTCGAGGCCGGGCAGCCGCCCGAGAGCTTCGACAAGGACTTTGTCCGCAGTTGGGTTGTCGCCCGCTGCGACCCCTATAAGGACGAGCTGCCGCCGATTCCGCCCGAGATCAACCTGGAGGCGGCGCGCATCTACATCAGCGTGTTCGAGGCCATTACCGGCCAGACCTTCCCGCTGCCCAACCCGGCAACCCCGGTGCTGGAGCGGATTCGCGTCAACCTTGCCCCCTTCTTCCAAAAGGCCTGACCCATGCCCGCCAAGGACAGCAACGGCACCCCTCTCGCCGATGGCGACAGCGTCATGGTCATCAAGGACCTGAAGGTGAAGGGCACCTCGGTCACGCTCAAGCGCGGCACGGTGGTGAAGAATATCCGCCTGACCGACGACGACGCGCTGATTGAATGCAACGCTGAGAAGGTGAAGGGCCTGGTGCTGCGCACCGAGTTTCTGAAGAAGGCCTAAAGCAAACCCCGGGCGCGGATTTCCGCCGCGACCCGGCCGGTTTCATCCAACGCCGCCCGGCTGAACAGCCCTGCCCCCAGGGGCCGAGCCAGGGGGCGTGCATGCCCGGCGGCGTAGAGGCTTTGCCACAGCAGCGCGTGGCGCCGGCCGGCCGGAAGTTCGGCCACGAAGACCGGCGCCGGGGTGGCCAGCGCCTCCGACAGCATCGAGACCGAGTCGCCGGTCACCACCACCACATCGGCCCAGGCCAGAAAGCCGGCATAGGGGTTGGTGCCGGCATCGCCCCAGCCAAAGACTCGGTGCGGCGTGCCGGCCAGCGCCTGCACCAAGGCGGCATGCGCGGCGGCGCCGGTGCGGCGGCTGGTGGTGGCCATGACGCTGCCGCCCAGCGCGGCGGCGGCACGGGCCAGCCCGGCCACCAGTTCCGGTTCCAGCCCCTGGCTGGCCTGCTTCACCGGGCCGCCCACCAGCAGCGCCACCCGCGGCCCCGGCAGGGCGCCGAGTTCGGCAAACTCGGCCCGCGCCGCCGCCAACCGGGCCAGGCCCATGCGGTGCGCCGCGCCCAGAATGGGGAATACATTGGCGGCCGGGGCGGGCTGGTCATGCTCGCCCAGCACCAGCAGGGAAAACCGCCCGGCGCCAAAGCCGGGCCGCATGCAATGCACCGTGGCCGCGCCGCGCGCCCCCAGCCACAGCGCCGCCGGCGCCGCCCGCCGCCCGGCGGAGATCACCAGGCGCGGCCAGGGCGGCATGAAGCCGGCGCGAGATTGGGCACTCAGCCCCGCCAAGCTGGGCCAGGGCAGCGGCAGCCGGGCCAGCGGGCTCCAGCCCAGCGGCAGCACGCGGAAGGGGGCACCCAGCGCCTCGGCCACACCCAACGCCTGGGCGGCGGTGCCGGCGCGCGGGTCCGCCAGCACCCAAACCGGCGCGGTTTCGGCCGGGCTGGTCATAGACGCGGCCCCAAAGCGCGATTACCAACGCGGGATATTCTTGAGGAAAGCCCCATGGCCCCGACACATGCTTCCGACTGGGACCGCGACGCCGCCCTGACCACCGCGCGCATCCTGCTTGAGATCAAGGCGGTGAACTTCCGCCCCGAGGAGCCCTACACCTTTACCAGCGGCTGGAAGAGCCCCGTCTATATCGACTGCCGCAAGATCATCTCCTTCCCCCGCGCCCGCAAGCAGATCTGCGACCTGGGCGTGGAGAAGATCCAGCGCCATGTCGGCTTCGAGACGATCGAATCGGTGGTGGGTGGCGAGACCGCCGGCATTCCCTTCGGCGCCTGGATCGCCGACCGCATGATGGCGCCCATGGCCTATGTGCGGAAGAAGCCGAAGGGCTTTGGCCGCAACGCGCAGATTGAGGGCGAAGTGCCGGTAGGCAAGAACACCCTGCTGGTGGAGGATTTGACCACCGACGGTGGCTCCAAGATTCGCTTCGCCAATGCGCTGCGCGATGCCGGTGCGATCTGCAACCATACCTTCGTGGTGTTCTACTACGGTGTCTTCCCCGGCAGC
>CANFIE010000294.1 GCA_947446625.1 Acetobacteraceae bacterium
CGACGCCCACCGCTCCTGCCCCGCCACCCTGCTGGCGCCACTGGTGGAGCGGGTGGGGGACAGCTTCTTCAGCCTGCAGGTGGGCGCCGCCGCCGCCGAGTCCCGCCGGCTCGGCCTGCCGGATTATTCCAACGAACTCACTGATTTCGGCGAAACCGCCGCCCTGCTGAGCTGCCTGGACCTGTTGATTACCGTGGATACCGCCGTGGCCCATGCCGCCGGCGCGCTGGGCCGCCCGGTATGGCTGCTGCTGCCCCATGCGCCGGACTGGCGCTGGCTGCTGGGCCGCGAAGACAGCCCCTGGTACGCCAGCGCACGGCTGTTCCGGCAGCCGAATCCGGGGGACTGGGCCTGGCTGGTGGCCCGGTTGGGCGCCGCCCTGGCCCAGCCAGCGCCAAAGGGGGCGCATAAAGGCCCATAAATCCCTTCCCCCATATTGACACCCTGTCATCCCCGCCTTACCAGCCGCCCTGCCTTCCGGCGGGCAACCGCGGGGGAGTTATGGGTTTGAACGAGCGCGACGGCTTTGAACAACGACTGCGGGATGCCCGGGCCAAGCAAGGCCTGGACAAGCCGCCAGTTCCGCGTGGCAGCCGGCCCGCTGGTTCCTGGGGCGTTGGCTTTCGCGCCGGCATTGAGGTTGTTTCGGCCCTTGTGGTCGGGGTTGCCATTGGTGTTGGCCTGGATCGCTGGCTTGGTACCTGGCCTTGGCTCTTCCTGGTGTTTTTCGTCGCGGGCTCGGTCGCAGGTGTATTGAACGTGTATCGCATGTTCAGCCCACCCAAGCGGCGGATTGACTGAAGCTGTATGGACCGGGGAGCCGCACGTGGCCGCTGAGGGCAAAGCGACGATCGACGCACTTCACCAGTTTGAACTGGTGCCGGCGCTCGGCGAATTCGGTCAAACCTACATGTTCAGCCAGTCGAACCTGTTCATGGCCATTGCCGTTCTGGTCATCACCTTCCTGATGGTCGCCGGCATGATGCGCGGCGCCATTGTGCCCGGCCGCCTGCAGGCGCTGGCCGAGACCAGCTACGAATTCGTGCACAACATGGTGGTTGGCCAGGTTGGGGATGAAGGCAAGCGCTACTTCCCCTTCGTGTTCTGCCTGTTCATGTTCGTGCTGGTGGGCAACATGCTGGGGCTCATCCCCTATGCCTTCACCTTCACCAGCCACATCGCGGTCACCTTCGGGCTGGCGGCGCTGGTGTTCATCGTGGTCACCATCGTTGGCCTGGTGATCCACGGCACCCACTTCTTCGGGTACTTCTTCCCTGAGGGCGCGCCGAAGGTGCTGGCCCCGGTGATCATCCCGATCGAAATCATCTCCTACCTCTCGCGCCCGATCAGCCTCTCCGTGCGTCTGTTCGCCAATATGGTGGCTGGCCACGTCATGCTCATCGTCTTCGCCACCTTCGTGGTGATGATCGGTTCGCTGGGCACCATTGGCTATGTCGGCGCTGTGCTGCCGCTGGCCATGAATGTGGCCCTGGTAGGCTTCGAATTGCTGGTGGCGTTCCTGCAGGCTTATGTGTTCGCCATTCTCACCAGCATCTACCTGCACGACGCGGTGCACCTGCACTAAGCCGCGCAAGCAGTTTTCTACGTCACGCAGTTTTCTACATCACAAGACAGACACGGAAGGATTACACAGATGGAAGTGGCAGCCGCGAAGGCCCTCGGGGCCGGTATCGCCGTCATCGCCCTGTTCGGCGTTGGTCTGGGCATCGGCAACATCTTCTCCTCGCTGATCACCAGCGTGGCCCGCAACCCCAGCGCCCGCGACGCAGTGTTCCCCATCGGCATCCTGGGCTTCGCCCTGACGGAAGCCGTGGCGCTGTTCGCCCTGCTGATCGCCTTCCTCATCCTGTTCACCTGAAGCCTGCCAAGGCGCGGCACCGCCCACGGGTGGTTCCGCGCCCTGCCCTGGTTTGAGAGAGCAAATGCCCTTCCCGGCATCGCAGCCCCACAAGGGTTTTGCTCTGGAAGGCCGGGCCGTCGCCATCCGGCGGCGGTTCAGTGAAGGGCGCGGCACACCGTCGCGCCCTTTCGCGCATGTTCAGGAGATCGGTATGAGCAAGCACCTCCGGCTCGCCGCCCTCACCGCGCTGGCCATGCTGCCCGCCGCGGCGAGCTTCGCGGCCGATGCCCCACACGGCGCCGAGCATGCCAAAGGCATGCCGCAGCTGGATTTCGCCAACCCCATGCTGGTGGCCCAGGTCATCTGGCTGCTGGCGATCTTCGCGCTGCTCTACGTGCTCATGGCGGGCTTCGCCCTGCCGCGCGTGGCCCGCGTGCTGGAAACCCGGCGGCAGCGCATTGAGGGTGACCTTGAAGCCGCCCAGGCCGCCAAGACCCGCGCCGACGCCGCCATGGCCGAGCTGCGCGCCGCCACCGAACGCGCCCGCACCGAAGCGCAGGGTCAGGTCTCCGCCGCCGTTACCAAGGCGCAGGACGAACTGGCCACGCTGACCGAGGCGCAGAACGCCAAGCTGGCCAAGCAGATCGAAGCCGCCGAGGTGCAGATCAACGCCGCCCGCGACGCCGCCATGGGCGCCCTGCGCCAGGTTTCGGCCGAAACCGCCGAGGCCGTGGTGACCCGCATTCTGGGCGCCGTGAACCGTGGTGCCATTGACGGCGCCGTGGACCGTGAACTGGCCATCAGGGGGCGCGCGTAATGGATACGACCGCATTGCTCCGCGACCCGCATGTCTGGGAAGCGGTCAGTTTCGTCCTGTTCTTCCTGCTGCTGGGCGGCACCATCTGGTCCAAGCTGACCGGTGCGCTGGACGGCCGGGCCGAGGCGGTGAAGACCGCCCTGGCCGATGCCGCCCGCCTGCGCACCGAGGCCGAGGCCATGCTGCGCCAGGCCGAGACCGAGCGCGCCGCCGCCCTGGTTGAGGCCCAGCAGATGCTGGCCCGCGCCAAGGCCGAAGCGGAGCGCGTGAGCGCCGCCGCCGCCGCCGAGGCCGCCGCCTCCGCCACCCGCCGTGAACGCATGGCGCTGGACCGCATCGCCGCTGCCGAAGCCGGCGCGCTGACCGAAGTGCGCAACATCGCGGCCGAAATCGCCATCAGTGCCGCCCGCTCGGTGATTGCCGAGCAGGTGGACGGCAATGCCGATGCCAACCTCATCGACACCGCCGTGGCCGACCTGCCGCGCGCCCTGCGCGCTGCCTGAACCACACAGTCCTGACTGTGTTGACCAACGGGGGCCTTCGGGCCCCCGTTTTCGTTTACGGCACCGCAAATCACCCTTAGCCTGCCGTATAGGGAAGTAACCCACGGGAGATGATGATGCGACGTTTGGCCCTAGCCGCCGCCCTGCTCTGCGGCACCACCCTCAGCGCCCAGGCGCAAACCTTCCGCTGGGCCAATGACGGCGACGTCAACTCCATGGACCCCTACACCCGGCAGGAAACCTTCCTGCTGGCCTTCAACGCCAACATCTATGACCCCCTGGTGCGCCGGAACCGGCAGATGCAGGTGGAACCCGCGCTGGCCGTGCGCTGGGAAAACCCCTCCCCCACCGTCTGGCGCTTCCATCTGCGCCAAAACGTGAAATTCTCCGACGGCACGCCCTTCACCAGCGCCGACGTGTTGTTCAGCTACCAGCGCACCCGCGCGCCGGGCTCCAACATGGCCAGCATCTTCGCCACGGTGAAGGAAGTGCGCGTCGTCGATGCCCACACCATCGACTTCGAGACCACGGTCGCCAACCCGATCTTCACCCAGGAACTGACCAACTGGGCCATCATGTCCAAGACCTGGGCGGAAACCCACAACGCCACCCGCCCGGCGGACCTGACCACGCGTGAAGAAAACTTCGCCACCCGCAACGCCATGGGCACCGGCCCCTTCCGCCTGGCCAGCCGCGAGCCGGACCGCCGCACGGTGCTGGAGCGCAACCCGGGCTGGTGGGACACCCCCACCCACAATGTCCAGCGCGCCGAGCTCAACATCATCGCCAATGACGCAACCCGCGTGGCCGCGCTGCTCTCGGGTGAGGTCGACTTCGTCTATACCGTGCCGCCGCAGGACGTCACGCGCATCGGCAACGCGCCGGGCGTGCGCATCATCCAGGGGCCGGAACTCCGCACCATCTACCTGGGCATGGACCAGCTTCGCCCGGAACTGCTGAAGTCCGACGTGAAGGGCCGCAACCCGTTCCAGGATGTGCGGGTGCGCCGCGCCTTCTACCAGGCCATTGATGTGCAGGCCATCTCACGCACCGTCATGCGCGGCCAGTCGCGCCCCACCGGCCTGGTCTACGGCCCCGGCGTCAACGGCTTCCGCGAGGCGGATGACGTGCGCTACCCCTTCGACCCCGAGGCCAGCAAGCGCCTGCTGGCGGAAGCCGGCTACCCCAACGGCTTCGGCGTCACCATGGACTGCCCGAATGACCGCTACGTGAATGACGAGGCGATCTGCACCGCCATCGTCAACATGCTGGCCCGCGCCAATATCCGCATCACGCTGAACGCGCAGACCCGCGTGCGCTACTTCGCCGAGATCAACGCGCCGCGCTACAACACCAGCTTCTACCTGCTCGGCTGGACCCCCGCGACCGGCGACGCGCATAACAGCCTGAACAGCCTGGCCTATACCCGCCGGGGCGACCGCGGCGTGTTCAACAATGGCGGCTACAGCAACCCGCGGTTTGACACGCTGGTGGACCGCATCGCGGTGGAAACCAACCCGGCCCAGCGCCAGGAACTCATTACCCAGGCCAGCCGCCTGCTGCATGAGGATGTCGGCATGATCCCGCTGCACCAGCAGCAGGTGGTGTGGGCGGCGCGCAGCAATGTTGAGGTGGTGCAGACCGCCGACAACTACTTCCAGCTGCGCCACACCCGGGTGAACGCGCGCTGAATGTACGCGCGCAACCCCGGTAGCATCCGTAGGCTGGCGGCCGAAATGGCCGCCGGCAGCCTCACCTCCCAGGCGCTGGTGCAGCGCTGCCTGGACCGCATCGCCGAGGTTGACGGCGCGGTGCAGGCCTGGCGCCTGGTGCTGGCCGAACAAGCCCTGGCCAGCGCCGCCGAAAAGGATGCCGAACGCCGCGCCGGCCTGCCCTGCGGCCCGCTGCACGGCATTCCCTTCGGCGTGAAGGACGTTATCGACCTGGCCGGGCATGTTACCCGCGCCAATAGCCGCAGCCGCGAAAGCGCCCTGCCCGCCACCGCCGATGCCACCGTGGTGGCGGCGCTGAAGGCCGCCGGCGCGGTGCTGCTGGGCAAGCTGCACACCACCGAATACGCCTGGTACAGCAGTATTCCGCCCACGCGGAACCCCTACGACCTCAGCCGCACGCCAGGTGGCTCCTCGGCTGGCTCCGGCGCCGCCGTGGCGGCTGGTACGGTGCCGATGGCGCTGGGCACGCAAACCGCTGGCAGCGTCAACCGCCCC
>CANFIE010000295.1 GCA_947446625.1 Acetobacteraceae bacterium
AGTTCTCAGTTTTCTCGCACATGGGACGCCAGGTATTTCAATAGGTTAGGGGCAGCGCCCCGGTCCGTTTCCCATTCCATCGCCAATATCCACTTTCGGCCTCCGGCGTTGTGGCGCGTTCCAAGGTGCATGCTCCTTGAGCAATGGCGCGCAGGGGTCGATAATTGCTGCGCGCAGCAAGGCACCCGCCCCAATCGCCACGCGTTGCACCTGCATCCACAGCAAGCCGGTGCCCGGGCGCTCCGCGCCGTTGAGCGCTGCAGGAGTGATGGTCATCACCGTCCCAGCCGGCGCAGCGTATTTCGCCATCGTCTTCCTGGTTGCGTTCGGTCTTGGCGTCGTGCGCACGCTCGCCATCGCGCCTCGGCTGGGCCAGGCCTTTGCCGTGCTGCTTGAAGCGCCTGTCATCCTGACCGCCAGCTGGTTTGTCGCAGCATGGTGCGTTGGGCGTTTCGGCGTTTCGGCCCTGCCACGCGCGCGCCTGGCGATGGGCGGCGTGGCCTTCGCACTGCTCATGCTGGCTGAACTGGGCGGCGCGGTGATCTTCTTCCACCGCCCCATCGCGCAATACCTTGCCGATTTCCTGTCGCCTGCCGGCGTCATTGGGCTGGCCGCTCAGCTCGGCTTCGCCTTGGTGCCCATGGCGCTCACCTGGCGAAGCTGGAGTGCAACTGCGGTTGTGTGGGTCATTCACACCATTATCTACACCGGCATGGCAACCGCCACGCTCCTGCTGTTCTACGCCTGCCTCAGCAGCTGACGCGCCAGGCCGGTTCCGGCACCGCGGGCAAGGCCATCCCCCCACCCCCGCCTGCCGCCCAACTGCACGCTGCAACCGGCGCCTACCCTCCCATCACGGCAGGCCAGATTGACCGGGGCTGCCGAAGCCCCGATCATTCCCACATGATCCAGCTTGTCAGCATTGCCCTGTCGCGTCCCTACACCTTCGTGGTGATGGCGGTGATGATCATTCTGGGTGGCGGGCTGGCGGCCTGGAAAACCCCGGCCGACATCTTCCCCGACATTCCGGTGCCCGTGGTGGCGGTGGCCTGGTCCTTCACCGGCCTGTCGCCCGAGGACATGTCCGGCCGCATCCTCACCCCCTACCAGCGCACCCTGACCACCACGGTCAATGATATCGAGCATCTTGAGGCCAATGCGCTGCCCGGCATCGGCATCGTCAAAATCTTCTTCCAGCCCGGCGCCGATATCCGCCTGGCCAATGCGCAGATCACCGCTGTCAGCCAAACGCTGCTGCGCCAGTTGCCCCCCGGCACCACCCCGCCGCTCATCCTCAATTACAACGCCTCCACCGTGCCGATTTTGCAGATCGCGCTCAGCGGCCAGGGGATGGGGGAACAGCAGCTCTTTGATGTCGGCTTCAACTTCATCCGCACCCGCCTGGTCACGGTGCCCGGCGCCGCGGTGCCGCTGCCCTTCGGCGGCCGCCAGCGGCAAATCCAAATCGACCTCAACCCCGAGGCGATGGCCTCCAAGGCGATCTCGGCGCAGGACGTGAACAACGCCATCGCCGCGCAAATCCAGCTTACCCCGGCTGGCTTCCTCAAAATCGGCGGCAACCAGTACAACCTCAACCTGAACAACGAACCCGGCAACATCGCCGAGATTTCGGCCCTGCCGGTGCGCAGCGTCGGCGGCACCGTGGTCACCATCGGTGACATCGCCAATGTCCGAGACGGCTCGCCGCCGCAGCAGAACATCGTGCATGTCGAGGGCCAGCGCTCGGTGCTGATGACCGTGCTGAAGTCCGGCGCCGCCTCCACCATCGATATCGTGGACGGCGTGCGCGCCATGCTGCCCCGGCTGCGCCCCAGCCTGCCCGAGACGCTCGACGTCGCGTTGCTCAACGACCAATCCACCTTCGTGAAGGCCGCCATTGAGGGTGTGGTGGCCGAAGGCGCGCTGGCGGCGGCGCTGACCTCGTTGATGATCCTGCTCTTCCTTGGCTCCTGGCGCTCCACCGTCATCATCGCCACCTCCATTCCCCTGGCGGTGCTGGCCGCCATCGGCATGTTGGCCGCCTTCGGCCAAACCCTTAATGTGATGACGCTGGGTGGCCTGGCGCTGGCCGTCGGCATTCTGGTGGATGACGCAACCGTCACCATCGAGAACATCAACTGGCACCTGGAAAACGGCAAGGGCGTCAAGCAGGCCATCCTGGATGGCGCGGCGCAGATCGTGGTGCCGGCCTTCGTCTCGCTGCTCTGCATCTGCATCGTCTTCGTGCCGATGTTCTTCCTGCCCGGCGTCTCCGGCTTCCTGTTCGTGCCCATGGCGCTATCGGTGGTCTTCGCCATGGTCGCCTCCTTCATCCTGTCGCGCACCCTGGTGCCGACCATGGCCATGTACCTGCTGCGGCCGCACGGCACCGCCGAGCACGCCGCGCCGCGTGGCCTGCTCGGTCGCTTCCAGCAGGGCTTCGAGGCGCGGTTCGAGCGCTTCCGCATGGCCTATGGCAGCTTGTTGCGGCTGGCCTGCAGCAGGCCGCGCGCCACCATCTTCGGCTTCCTCGCCTTCGCCCTGGCCAGCCTTGGCCTGGTGCCCTTCCTCGGCCAGAACTTCTTCCCCGAGGTGGATAGTGGCGCCATCGCCATGCATGTCCGCGCCCCCGCCGGCACCCGGGTGGAGGAGACGGCGGCGCTGTTCGACCGCATTCAGCGCGAGGTGCGCGAGCTGATTCCGGCGGCGGAAATCCGCGCCATTGTGGACAATGTCGGCCTCTCGCCCAGCGGCATCAACGTCACCTACAACGCCTCGGGCACCATCGGCCCGATGGATGGCGACATCCTCATCGGCCTCAACCACGGCCACAGCCCCACGGCAGACCATGTCGCCCGGCTGCGGGCGGAATTGCCGCACCGCTTCCCCGGCGTCAGCTTCGCCTTCCTGCCCGCCGACATCACCAGCCAGATCCTCAATTTCGGCGCCCCGGCACCGATCGATATCCAGGTGACCGGCAACAACCTGGCCAACAACCAGGAACACGCCCAGCGCATCCTGCGCGCCATTCGCGGCATTGATGGCCTGGCCGATGCGCGCATCCAGCAGCCCGCCGGCGTGCCGGAACTGCGCTTCGAGATCGACCGCACGCGCATCGCCGCACTGGGGCTGGAAGCGCGGGACGTGACCGCCAGCGTCGCCGGCAGCCTGGCCGGCTCGGCGCAAACCGCGCCGGTGTTCTGGCTCAACCCAGCCAACGGTGTTTCCTACCAGGTGGTGGCGCAGGCGCCGGAATACCTGGTGGACCGGCTGGACGAATTGCAGGCGCTGCCCGTCACCGGCCGCTTCGCCGACCGCGAAACCCAGATGCTCGGCGCGCTCGGCAACCTCACCCGTGGCATGGGGCAGGCGGTGGTGTCGCAGTACAACATCCAGTCGCTGGTCAACATCTTCGCCACCACCCAGGGCCGTGACCTCGGCGCCGTGGCCGCCGAGGTGCAGCGCGCCATCGCCTCGGTGGACAAGGACCGCCCGGCCACCGTCACCGTCACCCTGCGCGGCCAGTTTCAAACCATGAACACCGCGTTTTCCGGCATGGGCTGGGGGCTGCTGGGCGCGGTGGTGATGATCTACCTGCTCATCGTGGTGAACTTCCAATCCTGGCTCGACCCCTTTGTGATTGTGGCCGCCTTGCCCGCCGCGTTGGCCGGCATTGCCTGGATGCTGTTCGGCACCGGCACGCCGCTCTCGGTGCCGGCGCTGACGGGTGCCATCATGTGCATGGGCGTGGCCACGGCCAATTCCATCCTGGTCATCAGCTTCGCGCGGGAAAAGCTGGACGAACTCGGCAACGCCACCGCCGCCGCCTATGAGGCCGGTGTGACCCGCTTCCGCCCGGTGCTGATGACCGCGCTGGCCATGGTCATCGGCATGGGGCCCATGGCCATCGGCCTGGGCGAGGGCGGGGAGCAGAATGCCCCGCTTGGCCGCGCCGTCATCGGCGGTCTGATCTTCGCCACCTGCGCCTCGCTGCTCTTCGTGCCCACCATGTTTTCCCTGGTGCATCGCCAGCACCGTGCCCCTCGCCCCGGAGCGTCCACGCATGACTGAGGCACCGCTGCCCCCCATCGCCAGTGGCCGCCGCGTTGCCGGTGGCCTGTTGCTGGTCGTCCTGCTGTTTGGCGGCGTTCTCGGCGCCAGCATCACCGCGCGCCGTTCAGCGGCCGAAAAGTTGCAGGCCGAAACCACGGCCGCCGCCCTGCCCAGCGCCATTGTGGTGCAGCCCCGGCCGGCCGCGCCCCGCGTGCTGGCGCTGCCGGCGCGGCTGCAGGCCTGGGCCGAGGCGCCGGTCTATGCCCGCAACAACGGCTTCCTGCGCACCCGCCTGGTTGATATCGGTGACCGCGTGCGCGCCGGCGACCTGCTGGCCGAGATCGACGCGCCGGAACTGGACCAGCAACTGGCCGCCGCCCAGGCCGCGTTGGGCACCAGCACCGCGCAGCGCAACCTTTCGGCCGCCACGGCCCGGCGCTGGGAACAGTTGGCCGGCCAGCGCATCGTCTCGCCCCAGGCCGCTGATGAAAAGCGCGGCGACCTGGCCGCCCGAGACAGCCAGCTGCGCGAAGCCGGCGCCAATATGGAACGCCTGCGCGCCCAGCTTGGCTTCAACCGCGTGGTGGCACCCTTTGATGGCATTGTCACCAGCCGTGGCACCGAGGTTGGCGCCCTGATCGTGGCCGGCGATACCAAGGCCACGCCGCTCTTCACCATCTCCGACAGCACGCGCATGCGCGTTTATGTCCGCGTGCCGCAGGCGCATGCCGGCGCCATCGCGCCCGGGCTGACCGCCCTGTTCACCGTGCCGGACCAGCCCGACCGCGAATTCCGCGCCACCCTGCAGCGCAGCGCCGAGGCGATGGACGTAGCCACCGGCAGCATGCTGGTGCAACTGGTGGCCGAGAATGCCGAGGGTGTGCTGAAGCCGGGCAGCTATGCCCAACTGCGGCTGGAACTGCCCCCGGCGGCCGGCGCCGCCACGGTGCGCGTGCCGGCCAGCGCGCTGATCTTCCGCCGAGACGGCACCGCCATGGCGGTGGTGGATGCCGAGGGCGTGGTCAGCATCCGCCCCATCCGCATCGCCCGCGACCTGGGCGCCGAGTTGGAAATAGGCGCCGGGATCAGCCCGGATGATTGGGTGATCGACAGCCCCTCGGATTCCATCCGCGGCGGCGACCGGGTGCGCCCGGTGCGCCAGGGCCGGCCGGGTTAGATGTCGCTGCTATGGAGGTTGTCCCTCCGGGGCTGAGTTGGTTGGCTGTGGTTGCGAGGCCAACACCCAGCAACTCGGAGCCCCGGATGGACAGTCATGAGAATGCCCGAGCCACGGCGCGTGGTCGATTGCTGATGGTGCAGCGGCTGC
>CANFIE010000296.1 GCA_947446625.1 Acetobacteraceae bacterium
CATCCAGCGCAATGCCCAAATCGGCGCGGCGCTCGCGCACCAGCTCGGCCAGTTGCCCCGGCGCGGTGCTGCCCACGCCCTTGTTGATGTTGAAGCCATCCGGCGCCACGCCGATGCTGACAACCTCGGCGCCCAATTCCCACAGCACGGTGGGCGCCACCTTGTAGGCAGCGCCATGGGCGCAATCCACCACAATGCGCAGGCTTTCCAGCGTCAGGCCGCGTGGCACCGCGGCCTTCACCGCCTCGATGTAGCGGCCCTCGGCATCCGGCATGCGGGTGGCGCGCCCCAGCCGAGACGGCGCCACCTGCGCGCCCGTCAGGTCGCCGGCCATCAGCCGCTCAATCTCCATTTCCTGCGCGTCGGAAAGCTTCAGCCCATCCGGCCCGAACAGCTTGATGCCGTTATCCTCATACGGGTTGTGGCTGGCCGAAACCATCACGCCCAAATCCGCCCGCATGCTGCGCGTCAGCAGCGCCACGGCCGGCGTCGGCAGCGGGCCAAGGATCACCACATCCATGCCCGCACCAATGAAGCCGGCGGTCAGCGCCGGTTCAAGCATGTAGCCGGAAAGCCGGGTATCCTTGCCAATCACCACCCGGTGCCGGTGGCTGCCCCGGTTGAAGAACTGCCCGGCCGCCTGGCCCAGCCGCAGCGCCGTGGCGGCGTCCATCGGCGGCTTGTTGGCCGTGCCGCGAATGCCATCGGTGCCGAACAAGCGACGGGTTGTGCTCATGGAACCATCGACTCCCAGGGGAAACCCGCCATTGCGGGACAAACTTCGTACATCCGGGCGCGGCTGGGCGCTACTCCGGCAACGCTCCGGCCTCGCAGGCGGCCCACACCTTCAGCGCCTGCACCGTCTCGGCCACGTCATGCACGCGCAGAATGCCGGCGCCACGCAGGGTGGCGGCCAGGGCGGCGGCCACGCTGCCGGCCACGCGCTGGCCCGGCTCGGGCGTATCCGTCAGCCGGCCGATGAAGCCCTTGCGCGAGACCCCCACCAAAATCGTGCAGCCCAGCCCGGCCAGCAGCGGCAGCCGTTCCAGCAGCGCCAGGTTGTGCGCCACGGTCTTGCCAAAGCCGATGCCGGGGTCCACCGCAATCCGCCCGCGCGGAATGCCCAGCCGCTCCAGCGTCTCCACCCGGTCGCGCAGAAACCGCGCCACATCCAGCGCCACATCGGCGTAGTGCGGGTTCTGCTGCATGCTGCGGGGGTCCATGCCCAGCATGTGCATCAGCACCAGCGGCGCCTGGGCCTGCTGCACCACGCGCAGGGCATTGCCGTCATGCCGCAGCGCCGAGATGTCGTTCACCACCTCGGCCCCGGCTTCCAGCACGGCGGCCATGGTGCTGGCATTGCGCGTATCCACCGAGACCGTGGTCGCCTTGGCCAATTCCCGCACCACCGGCAGAATCCGGCGCTGCTCTTCCTCAGGCGTTACCGGCAGGGCACCGGGGCGGGTGGATTCGCCGCCCACATCCAGCATATCGGCCCCCGCCGCCAGCAGGGCGTGGCCATGGGCAATGGCAGCGGCGGCGTTGCGGCCCAACCCGTCACCCGAAAAGCTGTCGGGCGTGGTGTTCACAATGCCCATCACCAGCGGCACGCCCTCGGTGCGGCCCAGCCCGGCGAAGGGCGGCAGCGGCCGGGTCAGCCGGTCCAGCGCGGTATCCCATTCGCTGCCCAACCCCGCCACGGGGCCCACGCCCTGGTCCTGCCCCGCCGCAATCCGCCGCACCAGCAGAAACGCCGCCGGCCCACCCAGCAGCGGCAGCCCGGCGCCGCTGCGCACGGCATGGAAGGCAGCCGGGCCGGTCACCAGCCCCAGCGGTTCAAGCCAGCGTTCAGTCATGGCGCGCCCGTTTGAATTGGAAAGGGCGGGGGTGATGCCCCCGCCCTGGTTGAGTTAGGTAGCCGCCGCCGGGCCGGGGTTCAGCGGCCCGGGCCGAGGTGCCGCCGGCCGCCCGCTGCTGGGCACGCTGCCCCGGGCATTGGTCGGCTCATCCGGCCGGTTGCGCACAATCGGCTCGCCGCGGATCAGCAGCTTGATCTCATCTCCCGACAGCGTCTCGTATTCCAACAGCCCCTGCGCCAGCAAATGCAACTCGGCCAGGTTCTCGGTAAGGATCACCTTCGCCTTGGCATAGGCCTCGTCGATGATGCGGCGGATTTCCACATCAATCAGCCGCGCCGTCTCTTCCGAGAGATGCTTGGACTGCGTGACGCTGTGGCCCAGGAACACTTCCTGGTCGTTGGAGCCATAGGCGATCATGCCCAGCGCCTCGCTCATGCCCCATTCCGTCACCATGCGGCGGGCCTGGCTCGTCGCCATCTTGATATCGCCGCTGGCGCCGTTGGAAACCTTGTCGGCGCCGAAGATCAGTTCCTCGGCAACGCGGCCGCCCATGGCCATGGCCAGTTCGGCCAGCAGCTTGGCCTTGTTCTTGGAATAGCGGTCGCCTTCCGGCAGGCTCATCACCAGGCCCAGGGCGCGGCCACGGGGAATGATGGTGGCCTTGTGCACCGGGTCGCATTCCGGGCTGTGCATCGCCACCAGCGCATGGCCACCCTCATGGAAGGCGGTCATCTTCTTCTCATCCTCGGACATCACCAGTGACCGGCGCTCAGCGCCCATCATCACCTTGTCCTTGGCGGATTCAAACTCATGCATGCCCACGGTGCGGCGGCCGGTGCGAGCAGCCAGAAGCGCCGCCTCATTCACCAGATTGGCCAGATCGGCGCCCGAAAAGCCCGGCGTGCCCCGCGCAATCACCTTGGGGTCCACATCGGAAGCCAGCGGCACCTTGCGCATATGCACGCGCAGAATCTTCTCGCGCCCCAGCACATCGGGGTTCGGCACCACCACCTGGCGGTCGAACCGACCCGGGCGCAGCAGCGCGGGGTCCAGCACGTCCGGCCGGTTGGTGGCGGCAATAATGATGACACCTTCGTTGCTCTCGAAGCCGTCCATCTCCACCAGCATCTGGTTCAGCGTCTGCTCGCGCTCGTCATTGCCGCCGCCCAGGCCAGCACCACGGTGGCGGCCAACGGCGTCGATTTCGTCAATGAAGATGATGCAGGGCGCGTTCTTCTTTCCCTGCTCGAACATGTCGCGCACGCGGCTGGCGCCCACGCCCACGAACATCTCCACAAAGTCGGAACCCGAGATGGTGAAGAAGGGCACATTCGCCTCGCCGGCGATGGAGCGCGCCAGCAGCGTCTTGCCGGTGCCCGGCGGGCCCACCAGCAGCACGCCCTTGGGGATCTTGCCGCCCAGGCGCTGGAACTTCTGCGGGTCGCGCAGGAAGTCCACAATCTCCTCAAGCTCGCTCTTGGCTTCGTCGATGCCGGCCACGTCCTCGAAGGTCACGCGGCCCTGCTTCTCGGTCAGCAGCTTGGCCTTGGACTTGCCGAAGCCCATGGCCCGGCCACCGCCGGACTGCATCTGCCGCATGAAGAACACCCACACGCCAATCAGCAGCAGCATGGGGAACCAGCTCAGCAGGTAGTGGAATACCGGGCTAACGTCGGATTCCTCCGGCCGGGCCACCACGCGCACGCCCTTGTCGGTCAGGCGCGTCACCAGCTGCGGGTCATCCGGCGTGTAGGTCTGGAAGCTGCGGCCGTCAGACAGGGTGCCGGTTACGGTCCGCCCCTGGATGACCACATCCTTCACATGGCCCGCGCCAACCTCGTTGAGGAACTCGCTATAGGCCACCTGCTGCGTGGTGCGCCCGCCGCTGCCGCTGGGCTGGAACTGATTGAACAGTGCCACCAGCAGCAACGCCACGATCACCCAAAGCGCCAGATTGCGGCCGAAATTATTCACCGATGCATTTCCTGTCTTCGCCGGAGGCCTGTTCCGCACGGCGCCCGATTGGCGCTCCGCTTCCAACCCCGATCCTGCTCAAGATAGGGCGCCCACGCCCTTTCTTGAATGGCTGGCTCCCTATTTAGCCGCAAGTACCTTCAACTCCATGACCATTGCCCGGTGGCGGCACCGGCCGCGGGGGCAAAAACCAAGGCGAAGCGGGTACAGGCTTCCGCCGTAGGATAGAGCAGCGCGGGCACCGCCGCCAGCGATCCCTGCTGAAATATGCCCGGGATCGTACGCAAAACCGCCAAAGGCAGCGCTTTTCCGGCGTCACAAAGCCCCTGGCGCAGCCCTTGGGCAGCCTCGCCCAGCCCGCCCAGCATAAATCCGGGCGCGCCCGGCCCCTCCAGGCGGAATCGCCCATCCCACACCGCGCCCGGCTCGGCCGCCACCGGCCCGGCCATGGCGGCAGGCTCCCGCAGCAGCAACCAGCGCCGGCCACCCCGCAGCACCGCCCCGCCCAGGCTGCCCTGGCCCCGTTGGCGCAACGCCGCCACCGCCGCCCGGGCCGGAGCATGCGCCGCTCCCGCCACCAGCCGCAGCAGCCGCGCCAGGGCGGCATCGGCCAGCGCGTCATCGCCCAGCGCCACGGGGTCAATCTCGGCATGGCCGCTGCCGGTGTGCAGCGTGGCCGCCGCCGCCAGCCGCGCCGCCAGCGCCGCTTCCTGCCGGGCGCGCCTTGTGCCAAAAGCCCGCGCCGCCTCGGCCAGCGCCGCCACGCCCGCGCCCGCCCCGCCCGGGTCGGCCAGCGCCTGGCGCAGCCGAATGCGGGCAAAGCGCGGATTGTCATTGCTCGGGTCGCGCACCGGTTCCAGCCCCCGCGCCGCCAGCAGCGCTTCCAGCCGGGCGGGCGGCACATTCAACAGAGGCCGCAGCACCAGAGCTTCGGGCGTCGGGCGCAGTGCAGCCATGGCGGCCAGCCCGGCAGCGCCGCTGCCCCGGCCGGCGCGAAACAACAGCGTCTCCACCTGGTCCAGCCGATGCTGCCCCAGCAGCAGCCAGGGCCGCCCCGTTGCCGCGCAGGCCGCCAGCAGCGCCTGCAACCGCGCCTCCCGCGCCCGCTCCTGCAAGGCCGCACCACCCGGCAGGTTCAGCGGCAGAATGTGGCTCTCAATCCCCTGCCCGGCCAGCATGGCGGCCACATGCCCGGCTTCGGCGGCGCTTTCGGCGCGCAGCCCGTGTTCCGCCACCAGAGCCAGCAGGTTGCCGCCGCGCGCCCGCGTCCACTCATGCGCCAGCAGCGCCAAGGCCAGGCTATGCGGCCCGCCCGAAACCCCGGCGGCCAGCAGCGGCGCCGTGCCAAACGGCCCCAGCGGCGCCATCAGCGCCGCGAATTCCTCAGTCGAAACGGCGCTCAGCGGCAGCCCGAGCGGGTCCGCAGCTGCGCCGCACGCTCGGCATGCACGCCGCGCAGGTTGGGGAAGTTGCTGCGCAGATCATCCAGCGTGTTGCAGGCATCGCGCCGATTACCCAGGCCGACGAAGCTATTGGCCAGCCC
>CANFIE010000297.1 GCA_947446625.1 Acetobacteraceae bacterium
CCCGGGCACGGGCATCGGCCAGCAGCCCGGCCGAGGCCAGGGCGGTGGGGTGCAACTCCAGCCCGTAGAACGGCGCCTGCTCCACGCTGCCCAGCGTGGTGCTGGGTGAAGGCCGGCCCAGGCCCCAGGGCGTGCTGCCGCGCTGGAAGGCGCTGTCATGCCCGGCCTTGGCATCGGCGCTGAAGCGGGTGGCGGTGGCGGCAAGTTCGGCGGGGTCAATGCCCAGCAGCCCGGCCAATTCGGCCAGTGTATCGGCACGCGGCACCCAGGGCGGAATTTCCGCGCCCGGTGGCCGCCCGCCGAAGCTTTGGCCGGCGGCGTATTGCGCATCAAACACCAGAAAGGCCGGCAGGTTGGGGCGCAGCCCCTGCGCCGGGTTGAAGGCGCGCAGCGCCGGCGCCATGGCCTGGAAGAAGCTTTCATCGGCAAAGCGCTGGCCGGTGCGGTTCACCACCATGGTGTGCGGCGCCACCAATTCCTGCGTGCCGGAAAGCCGGCACAGATCGGGCGCTTCCTCGGGGTTGCGGAAGCCGAGGAAGACCGAGAGGTTGTTGCCGATGACATGCACCGCGGCGCCGATCTCCTGCGCCATCACCAGCGCATCGCCGCGCAGGCTGGGCGGAAACATGGACTGCCACCCGGGCAGGGCTTCAAACCGCGCCACCTGCTGGGCGCTGCTCTCATAACCGCCGCTGGCCAGCACCACGCCGCGCCGCGCTACCAGGGCCTCGCCAGCGGCGGTAACCACGCCCGCCACGCGCCCGCCGCGCTGCACCAGCCGGGCGGCGGGGCTGGCCACGCGCAGCCGCACGCCATGCGCCAGGGCGATGCCCACCAGCCAGGTGACCAAGCCGGCGCCGGCCCCGCGCAGCCCGGGGCGTTCCTTGGCCAGCACCAGGGCGGCGTCCCACGCCGCCTGGCTATTGGCGCCGGCCAGCTTCACCAGTTCCGAACCCCCCAGCCGATGCAGCGGCCCGGCCGGCACCGCCACGCGGTCGGCCCAGGCATCCAGCACCGAGACATCAATCGGCGGCGTGTCCAGAATGCGCCCGCCCGCCATGGCGCCCGGGGCCATGCCGAAATGGTCTATCCGCGGGCTGAGCCGGAACGGAATGCCGGCGGCGGCGAAGAAGCGCAGCGCTTCCGGCGCTTCGGCGGCAAAGATTTCCAGCCGCTCGGCATCAGCCTCTCCGGCGGCCACATGATGCAGATAGGCGCGGGTGGCCTCGGGTGTATCGGTGCCGCCGGCCGCCGCGTGCAGGTGGTTGGCACCTACCCACAAAAAGCCGCTGGCATTGGCGGTGCCGCCACCCAGTTGCGGCGCGGCTTCCAGCAGCAGCACATCCTGCCCCATGCTGGCGGCGGCAATGGCGGTGCACAGCCCGGCGCAGCCACCGCCCAGCACAATCACATCATGTGTGCTCATGCCGGTAGTCTCAGCCGCCCAGTTCGGCGCGCACCATGGCGGCGCCCTGGGCCAGCGCCTGCAACTTCCCGAAGGCACGTTCGCGCGGCATGTACTTCATGCCGCAATCCGGCGCCGGCACCAGGCGTTCCGGCGGCAGCACCCGCAGGGCGGCGCGAATGCGGCTGGCGACCAACTCGGCGCTCTCCACCTCGGGCGTACCGAGATCGAGCACGCCCAGCATGATGGTCTTGCCCGGCAGCTCCTTCAGAATGCCCAGGTCCAGCCGGGGCTGCGCCGCCTCGATGCTGATTTGCTGCGCGATGCAGGCATTGAGTTCCGGCAGGAAGGAATAGCCAGCGGGCTTGTCGTTGCCGACCATGGCGGCGTAGCCGAAGCACATATGCACCACGGTGGTGCCCTCGATGCCCTCCAGCGCCCGGTTGATGCCGGGCACCGCCATCTCGCGCGCCTGCTGCGGGAAGGCCTGCATCCAGGGCTCGTCGAGTTGGATGACATCGGCGCCGGCGGCCTTCAACTCGTGGATTTCCGCGTTCAGCGCGGCGGCATAGGCCATCACCAGCGCGGCTTCGTCGTGGTAGTATTCGTCCTTGCACTGGCGCGTCATGGTGAAGGGGCCGGGCAGGGTGATTTTCACCTGCTTGTCCGTATTGGCGCGCATGAAGGCGACATCGCGCACTTCCACGGAACTGGCGCGGCGGATGGGGCCAACCACGCGGGGCACCACGGTCTTGGCGCCGGTGCGACCAATCACCTCGGCCGGGTTGGCAATGTCCACGCCTTCCAGCGCGTTGGAGAAATGGTTGGAATAGCTTTCGCGCCGGATCTCGCCGTCGGTGATGATGTCGATGCCGGCGCGCTCCATGTCGCGCATCGCCAGCAGGGTGGCGTCGTCCTGCGCCAGTTCCAGCAGCGGCGCGGCAATGCGCCACAGTTCCGGGGCACGCACGCGGGGCACCAGCCGACTGCGCAGCGCGCCGTGGTCCACCAGCCAAAGTGGCTGCGGGTAGCTGCCCACCACGGTGGTGGGCAGAAGTGGAAGCGGCTTGGCCATTGGTGTTTCCCTGGAACGCCCGGCCAGTTTAGGCCGGGCGCGGCGGGAAGCCCAGGGTAGTGGCGCCCAGAGGCATAGTTGTAGAGCACGAAATCCGCCCGACAGGGCGCATGGTGCTCTACCGCAGCGGCAGGGCGTACATCAGCCCGCCATTGGTCCACAGCTCATTCGGGCCGCGCGGCAGGCCAACCGGGCTCTGCGGCCCCATGGTGCGGTTGTACAACTCGCCATAGTTGCCAATGGCGCGCACCACGTTGAAGGCCCAGGCGCGGTCCAGCTTCAGCGCCTCGCCCAGCTCCGGCGTCACGCCCAGCAGGCGGCGGGTATTGGGGTTGGTGCTGCTGGCGCGCTGCGCCTCGGCATTGGCGGCGGTCACGCCCTGTTCCTCAGCCTCGATCAAGGCCGAGGTGTACCAGCGCACCACGTCGAACCATTGCGGGTCGTCGCGCCGGATATAGGCGCCATAGGGCTCCTTGCTGAACCGCTCGGGCAGAATGGTCCATTCCGCCGGGGTGGGCATGGAGGAGCGCACGCCGGCAAGCTGCGAGGCATCGGTGCCGAAGCTGTCGCAGCGGCCGGCGATGAGCGCGGCCTGGGCCTGGTCGGTGCGCTCGAACAGCACCGGGCGGAACGGCACGTTGATGCTGCGGAAGTAGTCCGCCGTCACCTGCTCATTCGTGGTGCCCTGGATGAGGCAGACCGTGGCGTCGCGCATCTCGGCCACGCGGGTGGCGGTGCCGGCGCGCACCATGAAGCCATGTCCGTCATAGAAATAGGTGGTCACGTGTCGCAGGCCGAGCGTGACATCGCGCAGCATGGTCTGCGTGCTGGTGCGGAACAGCACATCCACCTCACCCGCGCCCAGGGCGGTGAAGCGGGTGGAGGAGGAGAGCGGCATGAACCGCACCTTCGAGGCGTCATTGAAGATGGCCACCGCCAGGCCACGGCAGAGGTCCACATCCATGCCCTGCCAGGTGCCGCGGCTGTCGGGCAGGGCAAAGCCGGCCACGCCGGTATGAATGCCGCAGACCAGCTGGCCGCGAGCCTTCACCGCTTCAAGCGTTTGCTGCGCCTGCGCCTGGGCGCCGCCAAACAGGGCGCCAGCCACCAGCGCGGCGGCGGAGAGGATGCGTCCAAGCATGGGCGGGGCCTTTTCCTTTTTGCCGGGGGATGGTCGCGGGAGCGGCCCGGCGGGGTCAACGCCGCATTGTGCGGGAAATGCAGGGTTCAGCCGGGCTTTGCCGCATCGCTGGGCAGGGGCTGCCCGTTCTGGGCGCGGGGAGGCTTTCACAGCATAGTTATCAGTCTGAAGGGTTATGACCTGATCCGCAGCAGGAAGCGTCGTGCCGGCCTTGGTGCCGGTGCAATGCCGGAAAATTATTGCAAATCAGCGTCTTGTTCTGGCGAGGCGCGACGAATGGTGTGGGGCGGGCAGAATTTGGGCGCCACCATCCCCCTGGGGGAACCATGTCTCATGGCTTGACACATTCTTGGCCGCGCACCACCACCCCAGGCAAGGCAACGGCCTTGCAATGGAATCGGCGGGCGGCGCATGGGCAAGACAGGCAGGGAGCGAACAACGGCGGCGGGAGCCGGGCCATTCGGTCGCGCGTTGGCGCGCCTGGCCGGCTGGCTGGGTGCCGGCAAGCGCCACCCGGCGCGGCCGGAAGGCTACCACCTGGTGCGCTGGTTCACCCTGGTGAGCCTGGCCTGCGTGCTGGTTTCGGGCGCCGGCACCTCGCTGGTGCTCAGCCGCTTTCTCACCACGCATATGCTGGAACGCGACGCCGAGGTGAGCGCCGAGTTCCTGGAAAGCATCGTGCGGGCCGAGCAAACCTGGATGTATTTCGTCAATCCGGCGCAGGAGTCCTCGCGCGTGCCGCTGGAATCCTTCTTCAACCATGTGGCGCGGCTGCCGGGCGTGGTGCGGGCCAATGTGTTCTCGGCCGATGGCACCATATTGTGGTCCAGCAATGCCGAGCTGATTGGCCGCCGGTTTGAGGGCAACCACGAGTTGGAGGATGCGCTACGCGGCCGGATTGTGGTGGAGAGCGGCGATACCGACGACACCACCAAGGCCGAGCATGTGGCGCTGGACGCCATGGGCGCCAATGGTCGCTTCATGGAAGCCTACCTGCCGGTATGGGACCGGGACCGCCGCCGGGTGCTTGGTGCGGTGGAGATCTATCGCCTGCCGGATGCGCTGTTCCGCGCCATTGATTCCCTGGTGCGGCTGATATGGATAGCCGGCGGCCTGAGCGCGTTGCTGCTGTACGGCGCACTGACCTGGATTGTGGCCCGCGCCCGCGCCACCATGCTGCGCCAGCAGGAACAACTGCGCGAGGCGGAGGCGCTGGCCGCCATTGGCGCCATTGCCTCGGCCGTGGCGCATGGCATCCGCAATCCGCTGGCCTCCATCCGCTCCTCGGCTGAACTCGCCGCGCTGGAATTCCCTGCCGCCGGCGCCGATGCCCTGGCCGATATTCAGCGCGAGGCCGACCGCATGGAAGGCTGGGTGCAGGACCTGTTGCAGCACGCCCGGGGCGAGCCGCTGGTGCCGGAACTGGTGGATGTGGCGCAGCTGCTGACCGAGGCAGGGCGCCGCTTCAGCGCGCAGGCCGAGCGACGCGGCGTGCAGATGAGCGTGGCAACCCTGCCGCAACTGCCGGTGCGCGCCAATGCCGGCCCGCTGGTGCAGGCCTTCGACAACCTGATAGCCAATGCCATTGAGGCGATGCCCGATGGCGGCCCGCTGCGCATTGCTGCCAGCCTGAGCGCCGATGGCCGCATGGCCGAGATTGTGGTGGCAGATGGTGGCACAGGCCTGCCGGCGCAGCTTGGCGGCATGTGGCCACCGATGTTCTTCTCCACCAAGGCGCATGGCACC
>CANFIE010000298.1 GCA_947446625.1 Acetobacteraceae bacterium
CACGCCCAGCTGCGGGTGCAGCGTGGTGAAGGGGTAGTCGGCGATCTTCGGCCGGGCAGCGCTGGCGGCAGCGAGGAAGGTGGATTTGCCGGCATTCGGCAGGCCAACAAGGCCGGCATCGGCAATCAGCTTCAGCCGCAGCCAGAGCCACATTTCCTGGCCCGGCCAGCCGGGATCGGCCCGGCGCGGGGAGCGATTGGTGCTGGTTTTGAAATGGGCGTTGCCATGGCCACCATCGCCACCCGTGGCGATGACCACGCGCTTGCCGACCGCGTCGAGGTCGGCGAGCATGGTTTCCTTGTCCTCGCCGAAGATCTGCGTGCCGGCGGGCACTTTCAGCACAACGTCGCTGCTGCCGGCGCCGGTACGGTCTGAGCCCGAGCCGTTACCGCCCTTGCGCGCCTTGAAGTGCTGGGAATAGCGGTAGTCGATGAGGGTGTTGAGGCCGTCGACTGCCTCCACCACGATATCGCCGCCCTTGCCGCCATTGCCGCCGTCGGGGCCGCCATATTCGATGAAGCGCTCACGCCGGAAGGCGATGACGCCGTCACCGCCGTCGCCGGCCTTCACCCAAACCTTGGCTTCGTCGAGGAACTTCATGGGAGTGGGACCCTAAAACGAAAAACGGGGGCACGAGGCCCCCGCTGCGTCGCACCAGAATGGTACGAGACTTATTCGGCGGCCTGCGCAACCGGCAGGACGGAAACATGCACGCGGCCTTCGGCCTTGCGCTGGAACTTCACATGGCCGTCGACGGTGGCATGCAGCGAATGGGTACGACCCACGCTGACATTCTCACCGGCCAGCATCTTCGTGCCGCGCTGGGTCACGATGATGTTGCCGGCGCGAACCACTTGGCCACCGAACAGCTTCACGCCGAGGCGCTTGCCGGCGCTGTCGCGCCCGTTGCGGGACGAACCGCCTGCCTTTTTATGTGCCATCTGTCAGCTCCTCGCTCAGGCCGCCGCGATTTCGGCGATACGCAGGACCGTCAGATCCTGGCGGTGGCCCTTCTTGCGCCGGCTGTTCTTGCGGCGGCGCTTCTTCAGCATGAGAATCTTGTCGCCGCGGGTCTGCTCGACCACCGTGGCGGTGACGCGGGCGCCAGCGACATAGGGCGCACCGATGGTCAGGTTGCCGTCGGTGCCCAGGGCCAGCACATCATTGAACGTAATGGTGCCGCCCGGCTCGGCTTCGAGCTTTTCCACCGTCAACACGGCGTTGGGCGTTACCCGGTACTGTTTTCCGCCGGTGCGGATCACTGCGAAGGTCATCGTGCGGTCCAGACTGGTCGCGCCAGCGTTAGGTGCCCCGGCCCACCACCAGAAGGCGGAGAACCAAAGCGAAGAGGTGAAAGCACGGCCGTTACACGACCGCAGGCGACGCGTGGGCACCGCCGGGAGGCGCGGCTTATAGCGAGGTACGATTGGAAGAGTCAACGGCGCGGATGCAATTGATGGCAGAGAGGCGTTGCGCGCGGCGCCCAGCCCCCTTATACCCCGCGCCGGCCCCGCCGCGGAGAGGTGGCAGAGTGGTCGATCGCGTCGGTCTCGAAAACCGAAGTCCGTGCAAGCGGACCGTGGGTTCGAATCCCACCCTCTCCGCCATACCTCCCCTCGCCACACATCGCAGACCACCGCCTTTTGGCGGATTATCAGGCACTTAAGGCGCCCTACTCGTCGCCAGCCATCGCCCTTATGCGCCACCAACCGCTTTTTTCTTGGGGGTTGGCTTGGGGGTGGGGTATTTCTGACCCCCAAGAGATGCGGGGTAGGACCAGCCGGCGGGCTTTCCCGCCCCTGCTACCCCCAGCAACCCTTGGGGGTAGCGGCAATGGGCAGTCTTACGGTTCCGGCGATAAAAGCGGCAAAGCACCCCGGTAACGGCACCCGGCCGGCCCGGATTGGCGATGGGGATGGCCTTTACCTCCAGATCGCCCCGGCTGGGGGTAAGTCCTGGCTGTACCGCTATACCCTTGGGGGTAAGGCCCGGGAGATGGGCCTCGGCAGCGTGGCGCTGACCGACAAGGACGAGCAGGCCGGCGGCGTCACCCTGGCCCGGGCGCGAGACCTGGCGCGGGAGGCCAAGGCCAAGCTGCGCGAGGGGGTGGACCCTATCAATGCCCGCCTGCAGGCCCAGCGCGAGGCGGCGGCGGCGGCGAAGGCGGCCGAGGCGCGGGGACATAGCTTCGCGGACGTGGCCCGGGACTACATCGAGGCGCAGGCCGCCGGATGGAGCAATGCCAAACACGCCGCCCAGTGGACCACCACGCTCAAGACCTATGCCGAGCCGCACCTAGGCAAGCTGAAGGTGGCCGAGGTGGCGACGGCGGACGTGCTGAAGGTGCTGCAACATGACGGCCTGTGGACGGCCAAGCCCGAGACCGCGACCCGCGTGCGGGGCCGGATTGAGGCGGTGCTGGACTTCGCCGCGGTGAAGGGCTGGCGGGAGGGCGCCAACCCGGCCCGGTGGCGCGGGCATCTGGCCATGCTGCTGCCGAGGCGCAGTAAGATTGCCGCAGTGGAACACCATGCCGCCCTGGCGTGGCAGCAGGCTCCGGCCTTCCTGGCGGCGCTGCGCGGGCGGGAAGGCGTTGCCGCCCGCGCGCTTGAGTTGGCCATCCTCTGTGCCTCCCGATCCGGCGAGGTGCTGGGGGCGCGGTGGTCCGAGGTGGATATGGACGCTGCCCTCTGGACCATTCCGGCGGCCCGGATGAAGGCGAAGCGTGAGCATCGGGTGCCGCTGACGCCGGCGGCGCTGGAGGTGCTGCACGCCGTGCTGCCGCTGCGCGATGCCGAGAACGCCAGCGACGATCCCTTCATCTTCCCGGGCCAGCGGCAGGGCCGCCCGCTCTCCTCCATGGCCATGACCATGCTGTTGCGGAAGATGAAGCGGCCCGGCGCCAAGCAACCCTGGACCGATCCGGCTGGGGAGGTGGTTACGGCGCATGGCTTCCGCAGCAGCTTCCGCGACTGGGCTGGCGAGGCGACGCACCACCCGCGCGAGGTAATAGAGCACGCGCTGGCGCACCTGCTGAAGGACAAGGCCGAGGCCTCCTATGCGCGGGGCACTCTGTTTGAGAAGCGCCGCGCGCTGATGGCGGATTGGGCAGCCTACCTGGCCAAGCCCGCTGCCAAGGTGGTGACGCTGCGCCCGAAGCAGGCCGCCGCCGGCTGACGAGATCCGCGCCCGGCGGTTCCGGACAATCAGGGCGGCCGGCGGTAGTGCAGCGAACACCACCCCGGCCTAACCCCCATAGGTAGCGCGCGGCGCCCGCTTCAGCATCGAGGCACGCACCGCTGGCATGTGGGGTGCGGAGCGCCCGACGTTGCATGGCGCGACTGAACTGCGTGCGCTGGCGGCCATACTGAACGCCGCCGTAGCCGCGCTGGAGGTGCATGACGAGTTGCACGACTTCGACGACGAGGCCGCCACGATGCTGGCTGAGACGCAGGAGCCTACCGCCACCAGCAGGAAGCGCATGCCGCGTCATCGCAAGGGCGGAACAGGAATCGGCGGGGCTAGGCTGGCCCCCGAACGCCCGGCATCTCCGCGCCGGGCTGCCCCGCCGACAACCACGCGGAACACTGGAAGGGGTAAGTATGGCAGACAAAATTGAGCAGTGGACACTCGCAGAGGCGTTCTTGTGGGTTCATTGCCGTAGCGCGCTTCGGGCCGAGGTTTGGCCAGTTGGCGCCTTCCTGCCGCCTGGCTGGACGGCAGGGATCTACGATAAGGCGACCGATGAGAAGGTAGCTGAAAGCCTCAATACCGTTGCATCTGCGATCAAGACGGCGGCCGCAGAAGGTCGGCTGACCATCTACGGTCGTCGCCTGCGCGACCCCGCCAGACCCGAAAGCGTCAACGACGAACCGGTTGAGGCCATTCCGCCAGAGGTGTTCTCGCGCCAATCGATCGCCTTGCTTCCCGGGCTGGGCGACGACAGCGGCACCGTCGGTCCCGGTGACGTAGAGGAGGGATTCGGTGCCACTGCCAACGCAGCAGATTTTCTAGGAAGCCTGAGGTGGGTCGCCATCACCGTCGCTGCCGCCGAGGTGAAACGCGCTTGGCCGGCTGACGCCGGTAGCTGCGCCTCTTGGATGGCAACCTACGCGGCGCAGTTTTTGGAACAACACAGACGACCACCGTCGCGCGACAAGGAAGCCGTACCCGACGCACAGACAGCAGGCTTCGCCATCAACCAAGCTCGCGCCGCCTATGCCGCCCTGCCTGTTCATCTGCGGGCCGCCAATCGCAAGCCGCGTGGCGCCAGCAAATAGCCGCACGATTCCAGCGTGCGCTAAGCGTGCGCTGTGCGGCTTCTTCGGTTTAGGTCGCCATCATCCAGGCTCCGTCTCGCCAGCAACAAGGAGTGGCGAGCGATGGCAAAGAATATCATTGAGAAGCGGGAAGCTCGGGCGACCCGCCTGGTTGTGGACCCGGTGTATGGCAGGCTGAACTCCACCTGCGACGCCTATGGCATTGGCGAAACCCTGATGCGGGAGTTGATCCGCGACGGGAAGGTGGTCGCCATCAAGTGCAACGGCCGGACGCTCATCGATCTGGCAAGCCTGCGGGCTTTCCTCGCGTCGTGCCCGCGCCTGCATGGCGGGGGGGCCGCCTAATGGCCCGCCCGCACACCAGCACCCTCCCCGCCCCGGCCTGGGATGCGCCGGGCCAGCCCAGCCTGCGGGCTGCGCGGCGCGCGGTAATCGGCGCAACGGCCAACCTCACCTTCCATGTGGAGGCTGCGCGCCTGGCGCCCGAGGAAATCCGCAAGTTGGTGGCTGAGTTGGTCGCGGTTCTGGAAACCCACCGCGACGTGCTGGTGGTGCAGGCCATGGCCAGGGCAGCTTCGTCGTGATTGTGCTGGCCATGCGCGCCATCGCCATCTTCATCGCCGCGCTGGCAGCCCTTGGGGCGGCCAGCCTGCTGTCCTTCCCCAAATAGCTGCGGCCCGGCCGGCAAAGTAGCCAGCACGGGCCGCATGAAGGCACCAACAGCAGCGCCTTCATACCACGCCGGGCTTTCCTTTTGCCAGCGCCGGGGCCGCCCCGGAGCATCCAACATGTCCAGCAACAACGGCGCCAGATACGGCGGCCAAACAAAGCCAAAGGAACGGCAGAAGCGGGAGGGCGGCAACTACTTTGCCGTGCCTCTTGAGCAGGCTGAAGACGCCCTCACTCTCGGGCTTGAGGCTGCACTTGCAGGTCGTGTCCCGGGTGGTGGTGTAGGAGCGACGGAGCCCGGGGCGCGTAGCGAAGCCCCAGGCGAAGCGTAGCGGAGCGCCCCGGGCGGCCACCGCGGTGATCCTTGGTAGGGTTTGGGTTGTCGAGACCTTCAACCTG
>CANFIE010000299.1 GCA_947446625.1 Acetobacteraceae bacterium
CGGCCCGCGCCCAGCCCGCCCGGGTGATGAAGTTCGTCCCGCAGACCGATCTCACCACGCTGGACCCGATCTGGACCATCAGCAACGTGGCCCGCAACCACGGCTACATGGTGTGGGACACGCTGTACGGCACTGATGCGCAGTACCGCACCCACCCGCAAATGGCGGAAGGCCATGTGGAGGAGGATGAGGGCCGTCGCGTCACCATCACCCTGCGCCCCGGGCTGAAATTCCATGACGGCGAGGCGGTGCGCGCCCGCGACGCCGTGGCGAGCCTGAAGCGCTGGATGCGCCGCAGCCCCACCGGCCAGGTGCTGCTGACCTATCTCGACGATCTCAGCGCCGCCGATGACCGCCGCCTGGTGTTCCGCCTGAAGCGCCGCTTCCCGCAGCTCATCGGCGCGCTCGGCCTGCCATCCTCGCCGGTCGCCTTCATCATGCCTGAGCGGCTGGCGCTGACCGACCCATTCCAGCCGATCCGCGAGGCAGTGGGCAGCGGGCCCTACAAGTTCATGCACAGCGAACTCCGCAGCGGCAGCTTTTCCGCCTGGGAACGCTACGCCGATTATTCACCCACGCCGGACAGCGCGAGCGGCCTGACCGCCGGGCCCAAGGTTGTGCATTTCGACCGCATCGAGTGGCACACCATTCCCGACCCCGCCACCGCCTCGGCGGCGTTGATGGCCGGCGAGATCGACTGGTTCGAGCAGATGCCGCCGGAAGTCTCCACCCAGCTGGAGCGGCAGCGCCAGTTGGTGGTGGATGTGATGGATACGCTGGTCTTCCCGTGTTCCATGCGGATGAACCACCTGCAGCCGCCCTTCGACAATCCGGAAATCCGCCGCGCCCTGCTGCCCGCCATCAACCAGGAGGATTTCGTCACCGCCATTGTCGGGCCGACGCCAGCGCGCATCGCCACCGGCATGGGCTTCTTCACCCCCGGCACGCCGCTGGCGAATGACGAGGCCCTGGCACCGCTGAAGGGGCCGCGCAGCATCGACGAAGCCAAGCGCCGCCTGCGCGCCGCCGGCTATAATGGCGAGCCCATCCGCCTGCTCGGCACCACCGATATCATCAGCACCTCCGCCATGGCCCAGGTCGCGATCGACCTGTTCCGCAAGCTGGAGGTCAATCTCGACGTTGCCCTCTCGGACTGGGGCGCCCTGGTGCAGCGGCGCAACAACCGTGGCCCGGTGGCGCAGGGCGGCTGGAGTGTCTCCTGCTTCGCCAATTCGGGCATGGATTTCATCAACCCCGGCACCCACAACAGCCTGCGGTCTGATGGCAACGCCGCCACGCCCGGCTGGCCCAGCAGCCCGGCGCTGGAAGCCCTGCGCATGCAGTTCTTCGACGCGCCCGACCTGGCCAAGCAGCAATCCCTGGCCCGAGACATCCAGCGCGTGGCGATGCAGGACCTGCCCTATATACCGCTCGGCGGCTATCGCAGCCTCACCGCGCATCGCCGCAACCTGGTGGACCGCATCAAGGGCTTCGCCATCTTCTGGGGGATACGCCGCACATGATAGCCCGTCGCGCCCTGCTGGCCTCGGCGCTTGCCGCCCCGGCCTTTGCCCAGCCCGCCGGCGCCCGCGCGCTGCGCGTGGTGCCGCAAGCCAACCTCACCAGCCTGGACCCCATCTGGACCACGGCCGTGGTCACCCGCAACCATGGCTTTCTGGTGTATGACCAGCTGTGCGCGCAGGACGCATCGGGCGCCATCCGGCCGCAGATGGTGGAAGGCTGGGCGCTGGAGGATAACGGCCTCAGCCTTACCTTCACGCTGCGCCCGGGCCTGAAATTCCATGACGGCGAGGCGGTGCGCGCCGCCGACTGCGTTGCCAGCATTCAGCGCTGGGCCAAGCGTGACCCCTTCACCCAGGTGCTGTGGCCGCGCGTGGCGGAGTTGGTGGCGCTGGATGACCGGCGCTTCCGCTTCCGCCTGCACAAACCCACGCCGCTGCTGTTGCAGGCGCTGGGGCAAACGCAATTCCCCTGCTTCATCATGCCGGCGCGCATTGCCGCCACTGATGCCTTCACTGCCATCCGCGACCCTATCGGCTCCGGCCCCTTCCGCTTCCTGACCAATGAATGGAACCCGGGCCAGGCCGCGCATTGGGCGAAGTTCGATGGCTACACCCCACGGCAGGAAGCGGTGGATGGCCTGGCCGGTGGCCGCGTGCCGCGCATCGACCGCGTGGAATGGACGGTGATCTCCGACCCCGCCACCGCCGCCAATGCCATGAGCACGGGCGAGCAGGACTACTGGGAATACCCGCTGCACGATTTGCTGCCGCTGATGCGCCGCAACCGGCAATTGGTGGTGGACCAGCGCCTGCTGGATGGCACCTACGGCATCTGCCGCTTCAACACGCTGCACGCGCCCTTCAACAACCCCGCCATTCGCCGCGCCGTGGCCATGGCGGTGGACCAGCGCGACTATCTGCGCGCCGTGGCCGGCAATGAACCCGATGGCTGGGGCGTGTGCGAGGGCGTGTTCACCTGCAACACCCCGCTGGCCAATGAATCGGGCAGCGAGGTGCTGAAGACCCACAGCCTGGACCGCGCCAAGGCTGCCCTGGCCGCCGCCGGCTACAATGGCGAGAAGGTGGTGCTGCTGGCGCCCAGCGACTATCCGCAGATCAACGCGCTGAGCCTGGTCACCGCCGATATCCTGCGCCGCCTGGGCATGAACCTGGAATTGGTTGCCACCGACTGGGGCAGCCTGGTGCAGCGCCGCGCCAGCAAGGAACCGGTGGAGCGCGGCGGCTGGAGCATTGTCCACACCACCTCCTCGGGCCAGTCGCTCACCGTGCCGGCCACCCACCTGTTCCTGCGCGCCAATGGCCCCGCCGCCTGGTTCGGCTGGCCGGACGACCCCGAGATTGAGCGCCTGCGCGGCGCCTGGATTGACGCCACCAGCCCCGCCGAAGCCCGCACCGTGGCCGAGGCACTGAACCGCCAGGCAATGAACCTGATGGCATATGTGCCACTGGGCTATTACTGGCAGCCCAGCGTCTGGCGCCGCAACGTCACGGGCGTATTCAAGGCCCCGGTCACCGCTTTCTGGAATATCGGCAAATCCGCATGATCTCGCGTCGTCCCCTGCTGCTCGCCGCCCTGGCCACACCGTCGCTGGCGCGGGCGCAAACCGCCGCGCGCACGCTGCGCTTCATCCCGCAGGGCAACCTGGCGAATATCGACCCGGTCTGGTCCACCACCGTCATCGCCCGCAACCACGGGCTGATGATCTACGACACGCTGTTCGGCCTCGACGCCGCTTTCCGTCCGCAATTGCAGATGGCGGCAGGGCACGAAATTGCCGCCGATGGCCTGACCCATCGCATTTCGCTGCGCCCCGGGCTGAAATTCCATGACGGCGCGCCGGTCCGCAGCGCCGACTGCATCGCCAGCATTGTGCGCTGGTCGAAGCGCGACGTGCTGGGCCAGCGGCTGAACGCGCTGCTGGAGGAAGCCCGCGCCGAATCCGACAGCGTCTTCACCCTGCGGCTGAAGCGCCCCTGGCCCGGCCTGGCCTGGGCGCTGGGCAAGCCCAGTGCAAATATTTGCGCCATCATGCCTGAGCGTGTGGCACGCACCGACCCTTTCAAGCAGATTGAGGAATATATCGGCTCGGGTCCGTTCCGCTTTGCCGCCGCGCAATGGGTGCCCGGCAGCCTGGCGGTGTATGAGCGCTTCGCCGACTACATCCCCCGGCCGGAGCCGGCCGACTTTCTGGCCGGCGGCAAGCAGGTGCATTTCGACCGCGTGGAATGGCGCGTGATGCCCGATGCCGCCACCGCCGCCGGCGCCCTGCTGAACAACGAGGCCGATTGGTGGGAAACCCCACTGCCGGACCTGCTGCCCCGGCTGCGCCGCAACCGCGAGATTGAGATCGACATCATCAACACCGCCGGCAATCTCGGGGTGCTGCGCTTCAACCATTTGCAGGCGCCGTTTGATAACCCGGCGGTGCGCCGCGCCGTGCTGCCCGCCATCGACCAACGCGCCTTCATGCAGGCCGCCTATGGCGAGGATCCGGCGCTGTGGCGCATTCCCGCCGGCGCCTTCACCCCCGGCACGCCGCTGGCGAATGATGCGGGGCTGGAGGTGCTGACCAGCCCGCGCAACATAGAGGCGGCGCAGAAACTGCTGCGCGAAAGCGGCTATGCCGGCCAGAAGGTGGCGATGATGACGCCAACCGACCTGGCCAACATCAACGCGCTGTCAGAAGTGGCGGCCGACCTGATGCGCCGTATCGGCTTCAACGTGGAATTGCAGGCCACCGACTGGGGCACCGCCATCCAGCGCCGCGCCAATCGCGGCCCGGTAGAGCAGGGCGGCTGGAGCGTGTTCTGCACCACCTGGGAAGGGCTGGACACCTCGGTGCCCGGCAGCCACCAGCCCATGCGCGGCAATGGCGCCGAGGGCTGGGCCGGCTGGTCCAGCAGCCCGGCGCGCGAGGCACTGCGCGAGGAATGGTTCAACGCCGGCAACCAGGCCGAGGAACGCCGCATCGCCGAGCAATTGCAGCGGCTGGTGTGGCAGGAAGCGCCCTTCGTGCCGCTGGGCCAGGGCCGCCCGCCGCAGGCCTGGCGCCGCAGCCTTTCCGGCTTGGTAAAGGGTGGGCCGGCGTTGTTTTGGAATTTGCGCAAGGCCGGGTGAAACTTGGCACAAGGCGTGCATTGCCAGGGTGGAGCCACCACACTGGAACATGGCTGCCCTGTTGGAAAGCTGGCATGATGCCCAAACTTACGGCAGGCTGGCGCAAAACCGGGCGAGTGCCGGGCATTGGGAGACAAAGGTAAGATGGATCGCAGGACGCTTTTCAAGGCCGGTGCCGCGCTCGGCATGTCGGGCCTCGCCGGCCCGGCCCTGTCGCAGGGCGCCGCCGCGCGCACGCTGAAATTCGTGCCGCAGGCCAACCTGGCCAATTTCGACCCCATCTGGGGCACCCAGTATGTGGTGCGCAACGCCGCCGCCCTGGTGTGGGACACGCTGTATGGCTTTGACGAGCACCTGGTGCCGAAGCCGCAGATGGCCGAGGGCGCCAGCGTTTCCGCTGATGGCCTGACCTGGACCATCAAGCTGCGCGCCGGCCTGAAATTCCATGACGGCAGCACTGTGCATGCCAAGGACGTGGCCGCCAGCCTTGCCCGCTGGTCCGCCCGCGATTCGATGGGCCAGATGATCAAGGCCATCCAGCAGGAGCTGGTGGCGGTTGACGATCTGACCGTGCGCTGGGTGCTGAAGCGCCCCTATCCGAAGATGCTGATGGCGCTGGGCAAGAACTCCACGCCCATGGCCTTCATCATGCCGGAACGCATCGCCAAGACCGACCCGTTCAAGCA
>CANFIE010000300.1 GCA_947446625.1 Acetobacteraceae bacterium
ACAAACCACCGCGGGGTGGAGCAGCCCGGTAGCTCGTCAGGCTCATAACCTGAAGGTCACAGGTTCAAATCCTGTCCCCGCATCTCCCGATCCCGAACTCAAGAACCCATCAAGCCCTCCGGCACATGCCCGCGGGCTGTTTTGCTGTTCAGGCGCCACACCTGCCGCCCGCAGCATTGCCGACAACTGGCCCAACAGCGTACCCATCGTGCCCATCCGGTGAAGGCCGCGAATCAATCTGCGGCGACCCTCCCTCGGCACTGCTATTCAGGTTGGCTCCTTCCTGACCCGCGCCATGGCAGCGTTCCGACGCCTGGCGATGCGGGTCAGGCTGATGCGGATCTGCTCTTCGTCGATAACCTTCGGGTCGTATCCATCGAGCCAGCGGAGGCTCTCGGCGTGGTCGTGTCGCTTCGGGTGGGCGGCAGCGTCGAGCAGGTCACGGAACCCGGGAATGCCGCCGCAGTCCTCGGGCGGCCCGTTATTGTCGCCGGCGACGTAGCGTGGGTAGCTGGATCCAGCCTCGCCCTGGCGTACCCTGGTCAGGATTAGTCTGTGCTGCCAGTCGTCGCCGAAGTCGTAGACGTAGGTCATCACCGTCCGGCGCGGCGTGAGCACGTCGCGCAGGCGCACCTTGGCTGCTTCGATCCGTGGTTCGGTGCCCCAGTCCTCGTCCATCGGGAGGCCGTATCGCCGCTTGCCGTGGCGGAACTCCCAGAGGTGAGGGTCGAACCAGCCCATCGCCGCCTGTATCACATCGTGCAGCACCTTGAGGGTGATGGAAGTCGGTACCTCCAGTTCGCGCCAGATCAGCGGTTCGCTGTCGCAGAGCTCGATCCGCAGAGTGCAGATTTCGTTCACGCTATGGGCCGCAGCCATCGCCAACCTCCCGTTCAGGCGGCGAGTTTGTCAGCCTCCGCCTTCCACTTCCAGGGCAGCAACTCGTGCAGGCACGGGCCGGCGTGCGGTTCTGGCCGGATTTGCGGCGCGGCTATATGTCGCTGCTGTGGAGGTTGTCCCTCCGGGGTTGAGTTGGTTGGCTGTGGTTGCGAGGCCAACACCCAGCAACTCGGAGCCCCGGATGGACAGTCGTGAGAATGCCCGAACCACGGCGCGTGGTCGATTGCTGATGATGGAGCGACTGCAGGCCGGTTGGAGCCTCGGCCAGGTCGCGGCCGGCCCGGCGGCGGTGCGGAAATGGCGCGACCGCTTCGCCGCCGCTGCCCGCGAACATCCATGCCTGGCCTGCTGCCGGATTGGTGGACACCTGATTAAGGTTTTCACCCGATCGGAGGCTTCAGAATGGGACGACGTGTATTCAGCCGAGAGTTCAAGCTTGAGGCGGTGAAGTTGCTGCGGGACCGGGGCGTGGCAGTGATGCAATCCAGCCGGGACCTGGACATTGCCGAGAGGCCGCATAGCCTCAACACCAGATGGGCCAGAGGCTGTGTTTGCCGAACGCCTCCGCTGTTTCAAAGCTTTCGCCGACGGACACTTGATTGATAGATCGTATTTGCTAGTATTGCGATGCAGTAAAGCTATTGTGGCTGTCCATAGGCGGAATACAGTAAAAAATACGGCTGAACAGTACTGAATTTCGTAAAATCATGCAAGAAATCTGAAATTGCATGGCTCTGCTTGGCGCCTTGCGTAGCGGGCTGGCTCGTGTGGATGGAGATTGGGGTCAATGAAGTCGCCTGTCGACAAGGCGGAACCAGCCAGGCGGAAAGCAGAGCTCGCCGCTACAACCAACCTTCAGTTTGTGGATTTTGGCTGCGGCAGTGGCCACTCGATCAACTTCGCGGATTCCATCGTCCCCGGTAATGGCTTCGGCATTGATATTGCGGAAGCAGCGGTGGAAACCTGCCGCGCCAAGGGCTTCGCCGCCGAGCTTGGCGATGTGCTGGACTTCGACCAGCGCAGCATTGCCCTCGCCACCTTTGGGGTGAATCTATTGCAGGAACTGCCGGGCCGAACCGCCTTCGAGCGTGCGCTCAGCAACATGGTTCGTGCCGCACGCAACTTTACCGTGGTGCAGCATGGCTACTTCGACGCCGACCCCGAGTTAGCGCTGCAGGGGCAGCACATCGAAGCCAATTTCACCAAGAAGATACAGTTCAAGCCCACCATCGCCGACTATGTCCACTTCGCCCAGCGCCAGCGAACCTCGTTGAACCTGTCAGGCATGGCCATCTTCACGAGCGGCAAGGCAGAAGTGTCTGCCCTTACTCTGGGCACGCCGGCTGAGACGGACTTGCTGGCCGGCGTGCCGCGCACAATGCGCGTGGTTTTTGGTCGCAAGGATGTCTCCCGCTTCCGCGCTGCGTTGGAGAAGGTTGGCTCGGGGAAGGGCGTCTTCGTCTGGGAACAGGATTAGGCTTCGGCGCTTGTTTGCAGGGCAAAGTGGGACCGAGCCGGGACAGTTTCGTGCCGCCTATAGTCAACCTAAGCGTATCGAGGCACCATTCCTGCGCTGAACCAGCCACCGGGGACGCGGCAGGGGCAAGGCATTGGCATAGGGCAAACGCAATGCGGACTGAACTTGGAACCGTCGAAGCCGGTGCGCCGAAGCCCTCAGCGCCCGCAGTGCCGCCGGAGCCCCGCGTTCAACTGCGCTTCCCCATTGGCGCTCTCGATCCGTCTGATGATGAATCATTGATGTGCGGCTGGGCTTGGAACGAGACCCAGCCGACACGTCCGACCCGGTTGCTGATCCAGGTGGACGGTGCGCATGCCGGGGTGGTGGTGCCGCAGGACTTCCGGGCGGACCTGGTGGCCGCCGGCATTGGGCATGGCTGTTTCGCCTTTTCCTGGCGCGTGCCGGATTTGTACCGCGACGGCCAACCGCACGAAGTCCGCATCATTCACAGCGAGTTCAATCAGGAACTGCCCCACTCGCCGCGAATGATAATGTTGGCCGCCTCCACCAGCCTGGCCGCCGCCAGGACTGATTTCGTCAAGCCTTTCGTGAACAACGAGTTGACGCTGTGGCCCAATGGCGTGCAGGGCGAGGCCGACACTGCCGTGGCCGAGATTGCCCCCGGGCTGGTGGTGGCCGCCGACCCCAACTGCGGCAACGCCCGCTACATGCTGATTGAGCCGCGGCTGCAGGCCGGCCGCACCCAGGCGATCTTCGGCACCCGTATCTCGTTCGACGAACTGGCGCCGTGGTGGCTGCACCACCGCCTGGCGCCGCAGCCTCACCCGCAGCTGGTGCGGGGGGTGATGATCTCGGTGGAACTCGCCCTGGGTGAGGCCGAGGACCCCATTGCCCAGCGCCCCTGCGAGATTTGGCTGTCGCGCCAGACCAAGGCCGGCTTCGAGAAGGTGCGCCGGCTATCGCGTGGCCGGGTGTTCCGCCGTGCCACGTTGCTGACCTATATGCTGCAACTGTCACCCGGAGAGCAGAAGCTGGCCAATGCCAAGCTGCTCTATGTCAGCGTCACGGTGGAGAAGTGCCGCTCGCTGCGCGCCTATCCTGGCCAGGTGGTGCGCTCGGACCCGCCGCCGCCCGAGGGGTTTCGCGGCTTCGAGGACCGCCGCATGGACGGCGCCTTCGCCGAGTGCCTGCGGCTGGCCCGGGTGAACAACAAGGTGGCGCTGTTCGCAACGCTGCTGCCGCCACTGCCGGGCGAGGCGCCGGCCGACCCGCGGCCGGAGGCCAGGCCGCCGGCGCTGTCGTCCAGCACCGGTTATCCCTTCGTGCAGGTCATCATCCCCGTCTATAACGGCGACGCACCCATTTTGGAATGCCTGCGCTCGGTCCAGGCCGAAACCACCACGCCGTTCCAGGTGCTGATCGTCAACGACGGCAGCCGGCAGCACACCAACAGCATGCTTCAGGACATGGTGGCCAGCGACCCGCGCTTCGTCATGCTCGATAGGCAGGTGAACAAGGGCTACACCAAGTCGATCAACGAGGCGATCAAGCTCACCAGCGCCGAATGGGTGGTGATCCTGAACAGCGACACCGTGCTGTCGAAGGGCTGGCTGGCCAAGATGCTCGACGCAGCGCTGTCGGCGACCGATATCGGCATGGTTGGTGCGCTGTCGAACGCCGCCAGCTATCAGTCGGTGCCGCGGATCAAGAACGCCAACGGCAGCTGGTCCAAGAACGACTTCATGCGGCCCGGCGACGTGCCGTTGGTGCAGGCCGAGATCGACAAGGTCACCGAGCGCGCCTACCCGGAAATGCCGCTGCTGAATGGCTTCTGCACCCTCATCAAGCGCGACGTGTTCGACCAGGCCGGGCTGTACGACGAGGACGCCTTCCCGATAGGCTACGGCGAGGAGAACGACCTTTGCATCCGCGCCCGGAAGGCCGGCTTCAAGCTGGTGGTGGCGGATGACTGCTTCGTCTTCCACCGCAAGTCCGTCTCCTTCGGCACCAAGAGGCGCAAGCCGCTAACCCGCGCCGGTTCGCTTGAACTGATGAACAAGCACCCCGGCGTTTCGCTGTCGAGCCTGGAACAGATGATGCAGGACAATCCGGTGCTGGCGCGCCTGCGCCGGGCCCTGGCCAACCTTGAAAAGCAGATCGGCTGAGTGATGGCACAGATCTCCTTCATCCTGCCGGTGAGCGGCGGCAGCGGCGGTGCCCACTCGGTGGTGCAGGAAGTCACCGCCATGCGGGCGCTGGGCGTGGACGCCACCATTCTGGTGAATGAACGCAACTTCGCCGCGTTCAAGCGCACCTATGCGCGGTTCGAATGGGTGGCGACCGACTGCAAGGTCTTCACCGGGCCGAAGGACCTGGCCGAGCGGGTGGACGGCAGCGACATCGTCATCGCCACCACCAACACCTCGGCCCACTCCATCGCCGAGGCGCTGGCGATCTCGAAGAAGGGCACCCGCACCGGCTACTACGTGCAGGACTACGAACCGCTGTTCTACGAGGTGGGCTCCGAGTCCTGGCGGTTGGCGGTCTCGTCATTCGATGTGCTGAAGGACTGCACCTACTTCGCCAAAACCCGCTGGCTGCGCGACATCGTCGATGCAACCCACAACCATCCTGTCTCGGTGGTCGTGCCCAGCATAGACATGGGCATTTACCACCCTACCCGCCGCGCGGTGGGGCCCAAGCGCAAGCTGTGCGCGATGGTGCGCCCGCAAACCCCGCGCCGCGCCCCGCACCGCACCATGCGGATCCTGGCCCGCACCCTTGCCGCCTATGGCGACAGCATCGACATTACCGTCTTTGGCGCCGACAGGCGGGAGTTGGAAGAGCACGGGGTGCCAACCTATGCCGGCATTGAGGTGCTGGGTTCGCTGTTGCAGCCCCAGGTCGCCGCGCTGCTGCAGCAGTCTGATTTCTTCATCGACCTTTCAGACTATCAGG
>CANFIE010000301.1 GCA_947446625.1 Acetobacteraceae bacterium
AGCCCTCAACCCTGGCCGTGGGTGGCGCTGGTGTTGTGCCGCTGGCCCCCAGCTTTGATACCGTGGGCGCCTTTGGCGCCACCGCCGCCGATGCCGCGCTGCTGGCCGCTGGCTATGCCCCGGCCGCGCTCGGCCTGCCCGGCACTGCCCCCACCGCGCCCCGCATGGTGCTGCTGCGGCACGCCCTGCCCGTGGCGCCGCATGCCGAAGCCGCGGTGCAGGCCCTGGGCGCCCGGCTCCAGGCCGCTGGCGTGCCCCTGCGCCACGCACCGGCCCCGGTGCCCCTGGCCGAGGTGGCCGCGCTGCATCGCGTGGTGCTGCTGGCCGAGGTGGGCCGCACCCATGCCCGCCTGCCGCCCGAATTGCTGGACCCGGGCCTGGCCGCCGATATCGCCACCGGCCAGGCCATTCCCGCCGCCGAATACCTGGCCGCCCTGGCCGCCCTGGCCCGGCTGCGCGGCCGCTTCTGGGCCGGCTTCGCCCCCGGCGAAATGCTGCTGCTGCCCGCCGCCCCCGATGTGGCGCCGAATGACGGCACCACCGGCGACCCCAGCTTCGTCATCCCGCTCACCGCGCTGTGCGGCCCGGTGGCCACGCTGCGCGCCGGGCTGCACCAGGGTCTGCCCTTGGGCGCGCTGCTCACCATGGCGCCGGGGCAGGATGCGGCGCTGGCCGGCTTCCTGCTCGGCGCCACCGGCACCGAGCTGGAGCTTTAGCTTGGTTTGAGAGACTGATTCACCGCTCCGGCGATGCCGCCTGCGCGGATCAGGCTCTAAATCACGGCCGCACCCAGGTCTCGGCAAAGGCGAGCATGGCGGTGCTGATGGGGTGCCCCGCCACCATGCGCGGCACCGGCTGGCCCGGCATCAGCGTGCCATTCACGGTAATGGTCGCCGTCTCGCAGCCAATGAACAGGCTCGGCATCCAATGCGCGCCCGTCGCCGAGTTCTCCGGCGGATGGGCGAAGCAGAACGGCTTGCCCAGCCCGCCCCAGGCCAGTTCCACGGTCAGGCCGCTGCCCACCACGGTTTCGGTGTAGCGGCTGGTCGGGTCGCCGCCGCTCACCACGCTGTCGGCCTTCAGGTAGCGCAGTGCCGGCACGCTGGGCAGGCCGCGCCAGGCGGCGAAATGCGCCATGTAATTCCCCACCAGCCAGCGGGCCAGCGGCTCGTTATCCGTCAGCACCACATTCTCGGCGCTGGCCTCACCGGGCTTGGGCGCCAGCACCAGCGCATGCCCGCGCCCATGCGGCGAGAGGATGACGCGAAAGAAGCTGGCCATGGTGGTGAAGGGACCATTCGGGTCCAGCTTCAGCGAAATGCCCGGATTCTCGCCCGACCATTCCACCGTGCCGGGAACATTGACGCTCTCAACCATGATCAGACATCCACCTTGCCCGTGTGCAGCCGCATGCGAATGTGGTCCGGCGCCTCGCGCCCGGCATCCTCAAACGCCTTCTTGATGGCACCGATGCTGGGCCCGAAGATGCCGTTGCGGTTCTCGCTGGCCCATTCGCGGCTGGCATGGGTGGTGATGGTGCTGCCCTGAAAGCGCGGCATCACCCAGCGGGCGAACAGCTCATAGCTGCGCAGCGTATCCTCGCGGTTGGCCCAGTCATTGGCGCGAATCAGCACGCCGCCGGCGCCATACTTGCCGTTGATCTCGCCATCCTGGCCGGTGTGCTTCAGCAGCCGGGCGATGCCGTTGGCCACCGTCTCGGGGCTGCCCACCAGCGTGGTGCCGGCGCGCAGGCCGTCACCCAACGGGTCCTCGCTGCGCATCGGCGGCCGGCCCAGAGTCTCGCTGAAATAGCTCAGCGTCTCCAGCGGCTCGCCAATCGCCACATCGGCGCGGGCGCGCTCATCGGTTTCCGCCACATGCACGTTGATGACCAGGCGCCAGCCATCGCGGCTGAAGGTGGCGCCGGTCTTGGCCGCCTCGGCCTCGCCGGTCTTCCACTGGTCGGCCAGCTTCTCCGGCCCGCCCGGCAGCCCGGCGCCAATGCTCAGCAGGCCCAGGCCATGCTTGCCCGCCGCCATCACGCCGGCCGGCGTGGTCACGCTGGCCACCGCAATGGGGAAGTGCGGATAGGTGTAGGGCGCCAGGTGCAGCCGGGCTTCCTTCAGCTCAAACCAGTCGGTCTTCATCGTCACCGGGGCGTCGCCCTTCAGCAACGCCATGATGGCGTCGAGCGATTCCTCCATCCGCTTGCGCTGCGTCTCGGCCGGAATGCCCATCATGTACGCGTCGCTCACCAGCGCGCCGGGGCCACAGCCCAGCATCACGCGCCCCTTGGTCATGTGGTCCAGCTGCACGAAGCGGTTCGCCACCAGCAGCGGGTGGTGATACGGCAGGCTGGTCACGCCGCTGCCCAGCATGATGTGCTTGGTGCGCTCGGCGGCGGCGGCGATGAAGATCTCCGGGCTGGCGATGATCTCCCACCCTGCCGAGTGATGCTCGCCGATCCAGGCTTCGTCGTAGCCCAACTCGTCCAGCTTCTCGATCACCTCCATGTCGCGGCGCAGCGCATAGGTCGGGTTGTCGCCGGGCCGATGGAAGGGCGCCAGGAAGATGCCGAATTTCAAGCCGCGATGCGCCATGGCCAGGAAGTTCCCTTGGAGTTTCGTCGAGCCTATCGGGCACCCCGAGGCTTGACCAGAGGCCAACCCAGCCATTGTCACATCATGCTGAGGCCGCTTGTAACGCCCAGCCAAACGAAACTATCATACCGCAACAGTTTTGAGCGGACCGTCATGCATCTCCACGCCTACGTCCTCGCCGACGGGATCAAGGAATTCGACGTCAGCCCAAGCAAAACGCGAGTCGTGAACAAAGCCTTCGACCTGCGCGGCGCTGCGGCCCGCGCCACCATCCCCGCCGACGTCTGGAGCGTCATCGACGAGCAAATCAGCCTCTCGGATACAAGCCGGATCATGGTGGATGATACCGGCGGCTCCACACTGCGCTACCCGGGGGCGCTGAACCGCAACACCTTCGTTGTCCTGATGGCCAAGGACAAGGACACCATGACCCGCAGCCTGGCTTCGCTCGGGAACAGGGCCATCGAATTCGCCGGCAGCCAGCTCTGCTTCGCCGCGCGGAGCCTGACCGGAGGCAGCAGGAAGATTTCGCGCTTCCAGCGCTTCACCGGCGTGGTCGGCAATCTCGGCACCATTCTTTCCACTTCGAGCGGTGTCGGCCTCACCCTGTCGAAGCTCAACCTCGACAAGCTGCGTGAACGGGCCTTCTACGTGGTGCTCGGCGTGGATTCAGCCCTGCACAACGTGGAAAGCGTGAAGGTCATCGCCGGCCAGCACAACGTTACCTACGGCACACTGGGCACCTTGGTTGGCAATACCAGCACCCGCGAGATGTCCGGCCGCTCCGGCGGGCGGGATGGCGGCATCTTCTAGAGCACCATGCGCCCTGTTGGGCGCATTTCGCGCTCTACAACTATTTGAAACCAGAGCAAGAAATCCATTCTGATGATCCCATCAGAATGGATATTGCTCCAGGCCTAACCCCGCCGCCGCGCATTGGCCAAGGCCACGCCGCCGGCGGCCAGCGCGGTGCCGGCCCAGGCTATCGGCGGCATCGCCTCGCCCAGGCCCACCCAGGCAATCAGCGCCGCCAGCGGCGGCACCAGAAAGAACAGGCTGGCCACCCGCGCCGCCTCGCCATGGCGAATCATGGCCAGCAGCAGGCTGGTGGCCAGCAGGGAATTCGACAGCACCAGATACGCCATCGGCCCCGCCAGCCCCCAATTCCAGTCCACGCGCATGGTCTCACTGGCCAGGGCCAGCGGCAGGGTGCAGGCCAGCCCCACCACGAATTGCACCAGGTTGGCGGTTACCGGGTGGCAGGGCCGGCCATGGCGTTTTTCGTACAGCGTGCCGCCGGTCATGCCCGCCAGCGCCAGCAGGGCGAAGCCCAGGCCCGCATAGCCCGCCACCCGCACCGCGGCGCCGGCCAGAATAACCGTGCCGCACCCCGCCAGCCCCAGCAGCAGCCCCAGCCAGCGGCGCGGCCCCACGGCCTCGCCGGCCAACCAGGGCGCCAGCAGCGCCACCAGAATGGGGTTCAGCGCTATCACCAGCGCCAGCCCGGCGGCGGTAACGCCATGCCCCTGCGCCAGGTTGCAGCAGGCGAAGTACAGGCTCTGCACCAACAGGCCCATCACCACCAGCGGCTTCAGCGCGGCCCAGCTGGGCCAGGGCAGCCGCAGCGCCAGCGCCAGCGGCGCCAGCACCACCACGATGATGCCGTAGCGCAGCACCTGCAGCGTCAGCGGCTCCATGTAGTCCAACGAGAGCCGCACGGCGGTAAACCCGCCCGACCACAGGCACACAAAAATGAAGGGCGCCGCGCGCAGCCAGCCCGGCTTCGGCATGGTCATGCAGGCAGCGCTTCAGCCTGGCCGGCAAAGTGGCGCAGATTCAGCATGGCGCAGGCGCTTCCCGTTGTTGCCCGGCAGGCTATGCCGAGTTGCCCGGGCCGCAAATACCGCGTGGCTACATCGCCAGCGGGTCCAGCGCCGGGGCCAGGTCGGGGTTGGCCAGCACTGCTTCCAGCGCATCCAGCAGCAGGTTGTTGCGTGCGGCAAACACGCTGAACGTCATGGCATAACGCTCCCAGGCCATGGCGCTGGGGCGCAAATCCGCGCCTGGTTCCAGCAGGCCACTGGCGCGCATCTGCTCCACCACCTTGGTGATGGTGGTGGCGGAGGTTTTCTGCCGCCGCGCCATTTCCGCAATAAAGCCGCGCGCGCCCAGCTCCGGCTCCAGCAGCAGGTCCCACAGAATGTAGAAGGCATAGCGCCGCGCCAGCGCCACCGCATGCTCCGAAAGCCCGTCCTGCAGCATGGACATCGATCGGATCATCAGCCGCGCATAAGCCCCGCCGCCGGCCCGCGCCATCAGGTCCGGGTCCAGCGCTGGGCGGCCGCAAATCACGGCAAACAGCGCCAGGGTGTCGCGCGCATTCTGCTGGAAATAGGCGTGCAGTTCAGCGGAAGGCAGCAGCAGCATCAATCGCTTGTCGCCCGCGGCCCTGAACTTGCGGAAATCCCCGGTTTCGGTCGCCGTGCTGATGGCCTGATGCACCGAGGCCACCGAAAGCCCGGTCCGCGCCGCCAAATCCGCCAGGCGAACCGGCCGCTGCGCCGGGTCATCCGCCAGGCAATGCACCATCACCTCTCGCAGCAGGCTGAACCAGGTGTAGTCCCGGCCCCAGAAGGCGCTGACACGGTCCTGCGCCAGATGCGCATTGACGCAGGGCGAAAGCCGGGCCTGCCGCACCCGTTCATCGGTGGGTTGCATGGTTATGGCCATGTCG
>CANFIE010000302.1 GCA_947446625.1 Acetobacteraceae bacterium
CACCGCCCAGGCGCCACGCCCGCGCCAGGCGGCCGCCAGCGCCCGCGGTGCCGCCAGCACCGCGGTCTCAACGTCATCCAGCCAATGCTCGCGCGGGTCGCGGCGTTCCGGGTAGGGGTCGGGCCGCGGCGGCGCCCAGGCCAGGCTCGCGCTCACCGGCGCAGGCTATTCCGCCGCCGCCTGCGCAGGCGGCTGAACCCGCTCCAGCATGTCCTGGAAGTGCCGTAGCGAGGCCAGGTGCAGGAAGGTGCATTCCAGCTCGTCCTTGGCCATCAGGTCGGCCAGGGTTTCCGCCGGCAGCGCCTTCAGCTTCTGCCGGTCCACCACCATGAAGCCGGAGAGCGAACGCTGCTCGCCGCCATTGAGGGTGAACTGCGCCTGCATCGGTTGCAGCAACTTCAGCTCCAGCAGCCGGTCGCAATAGGCCCGGGTGCGGCGGAAGCGGGCCTGATAGTCCTGCAGAAAGCCCAGCACCGTGCGCAGATACTGGGTCTGGTTGCCATCGGCGTCGAACAGTTGCTCGCCCCGCCCGGCCTGGTTGCAGCCGGCGAAGGTCTCGTCGATGTGCAGGGTGAAGGTCTTGCCCGCCTCGTCCTGGCTGAACACGAAGGGGTAGCGCCGCACGAAGGCGGGGATGAACTTGCCCAGCCAGCGGCCATCAGGCGCCACCTGCAGGTTCTCATTCTCCCGCGCGCCGAGGATGACGGCGGGAAAGACGCTTTCCTCGGTGCCGGCGAAGACGATGGGGTATTCCGCCGCAGCCTCGGCGAATTCAATGGCCGTGACCGGCACCGAGTTCACCTCGGCGGCGAAGGCGTAGCTATCGCCGGTCTTCACCGCCCAGCCCTTGTGGCGCTGGAAGCTGACCGGTACCGCGCTGCGATAGAATAGCTGTTGCGTCGCCATGGGACTTTTCCTTCCTTACTCAGACGTTGAAGTGCTTGAGGAAAACCTGCCGCAGCTCGCGCCACAGCCGGTAGGCCACCGGTTCCGCCGCGTGGCTGAAGCGCACATGCACCCGCTCGCCGAAGCGCGGCGCATCGCCCCGCTCCTCGGCCAGCGCGAGGTCCAGGTGCAGATACTTGCCCAGCGTGCGCTGGTGCGCCGGGTCGGTCGGGTCCAGCGCCACCGTGCCGCCGCCGGCCGAAGTCAGCGCCGGGTTGGGCACGCTCTCCTCCAGCCCGGGGCCGATCCGCTCGATCCGCGCCGGCAGCACCCGGGCCATCTGGCTGGCGGTGCGCACCGTCACGGCGCGAGTGCCCTGCAGCACCAGGTCGGCAGCATCCTCGGGCACCACCACCTGCACCACCGGGTTGTCGTGCCGCACCACATAGCCAATCAGCTCGCCCTTGCGGACAAAGCGGCCCACCAGGTCGTCCGGCCGGCGCAGGCTCAGCTGGCCCTCAACGCCGCTGCGCACCACCAGGTGGCGCAGCCGCTCCTGGGCCAGCGCCAGATCCTCGCGCGCCAAGGTCAGCTCCTCCAGCGAAATCCGCGCCCTGACCGGGTCCGACAGGTCGCGCATGGCGTGGTGCGCCTCCAGTTCCGCCACGCGCGCCGCCAGCACCTTCACCCGGCCGGTCAGCGCCGGGTCCTCCAGTTGCACCAGCGGCGCCAGCGCGGCCACCTCGGCATTGGGTTCGGCCAGCAGCCGCGCCACCACGCCCTCGGCACCGGCATGCACCGCAGCCTCGCCGCGCACCCACAGCACGCCCTCCGCCATGGTGCTGTGCGGCAGCGGCAGCAGGAACAGCAGCGCCACGGCCAGCGCGGCGGCACCACCGCTGACCGCCAGCGCCCGGCCCCGATGCCGGCGCAACTGCGGGCTGGTGAACAGGTAGCGCAGCCACTTGGCCAGCGGCACCGCGGCCATCAGCACCACCGACCACAGCGCAATGACCACGCCGATGACAAAGAACTGCGTGCCGATGAGCAGCGCGATGGCAAAGGCCACCATCATCCGGTAGCAGAACGAGGTGATGGCATAGCCCAGCAGCCAGGGGGCCTCGCCCGGCGCCATGGCCGGCTGTTCCAGCCCAGGCAGGCCGAAGCCATGGCGCTTCACCAGCCAGGCCAGTTGGGCATTGGCCCGGCTGCCCAGGTTGGGAATCTCCAGCACGTCCGAAAGCACGTAGTAGCCGTCAAACCGCAGCAGCGGATTGCCGTTGAACGCCACCGTGGAAATGCCGCAGATCAGCATGACGCTGAAGGCGAAGGCGCGCAGCAGGCTGGGTTCGGCGTTCACCCACACGATCATGGCCAGCGACGCCAGGCCCAGTTCCACCAGAATGCCGGCGCCACCCACCAGCGCCCGGTGCCAGCGCGAGGGAAAGGAGGCGCTGTCGGAGGCATCGACATAGGGCACCGGCATGAACACCAGCAGCATCACGCCCATCTCGTGCACTTCGCCGCCCCAGCGCTTCACCGCCCAGGCGTGGCCCAGTTCATGCAGCGCCTTTACCAGCGGGTAGGTCACCACCAGCAGCAGCAGGCTTTCGGTGGCCAGCACGCGGTCCGCCACGTTGCCGGTCAGCTCGTCCCAGTACTGCCCGGCCAGCAGCCCGGCATAGGCCAGCAGCAGCAGGAAGCCGACGGCGCCGGCGCGGGAGAACAACCAGCGCGCCAGCGGCGCGGTGGCGGCCAGAAACTCCTCCGGGTCCAGCAGCGGCAACCGCAGCGCCAGCGGGTTGAGCAGCCCGGCCAGGCTGCGGCGGCGCCGCTGCCGGCGGCCGCGCTCGGCCATTTCCGCCACATCAGGCGGCACCCCGCCCAGCAGCACGTCGGCGGCGTGCAACTGGCCCAGCAGTTGCACCACTTCGTCCTGGGTCAGCGCGTCGTCGCCCAGCCGGGCCGAGGCCATGGTCCAGACCTGCTCCAGCGGGCGCTTGCCGTCCAGCAGGCTCACCAGCAGGTAGGCCGCCGGGGAAAAGCGGTGGAAGCGGCCGGAGGTACGGTCCTGCAGCACGTACCAGATCTGGCCGCGGAACAGCGTGCGATGGAAGCGCGCATGCGCCCTGAGCCGCGGCTTCAGCTTGGCCACCCGATACCACGACGCGCTGAGGAAGGATTTTTCCGACATCCTCGCCTCAGGGCGCCCAGCGCCAGGCTGCCAGGCGCAGCCAGTCCAGCAGTCGCCGGGTCCATATCCGCACCAGCAGCGCCTCGCCCACGGTGGTACGGCCCACCCCCACCATGCTCGGGCGGATGCGCTCCCCCGGCGCTTCCAACGCGCCTTCCACCCGGAAGTAGTTGCGCCCGTCCTTCTGCTCAGCAATCGGGGTGATGCGGTCCACCACGTAGGGCTGCGGCGCATCGGGCAGCGAGGCCAGCACCAGCATCCCGCGCTGGCCCACGGCGATGTCGCGGATATCGCCCTCGTCCACCTCCAGGATCACCCGGTAGGCGTCGAGCGGGGCGACCTGGAACAGCTCCTCGCCGCGCTCCACCGCACCGCCGACGCGCTGGCTGAGGTTACCGCGCACCACCATCCCGGCGATCGGCGCCGTCAGCCGGGTACGGGCCAGTTGCTCCTCCACCATCGCCAGCTGCGCCTCGGCCTGGTCGATCTGGGTGCGGGCGATGCTGGCCTCGGCCCGCTGCCGCGCAGCCAGCGCGCGGTCGTATTCGGTAACCCGCTGCTGCCGCTGGGTTACCAGCCGCACCCGTTCCAGCCGCAGGTCCTGGTCGTCCAGCCGGGCCAGCAACTGCCCCTCGGCCACCACCTCACCGGCGCGGACATGTTCGGCCGCGATATAGCCGGCGAAGGGCGCCACCATGCTGCGCTGGATGCGCCCCTCAAGCACCGCCGGGGAGGTGATGGCGTATTCGCCGCGCAGCAGGCTAGCCACCACCACCACCACCACCACGCCCAATGTTGCCAGCTTGCGGCCGAAATAGCCCGGCCCCAGCAGCCGGCGCGCCTGGCGCGTAAGGCTTTCCGCCACCTTAACCGGCAGCAACCGGCCATTGGCGCGCTTTTCCGCCAGCACCGGCCCGACCACGCTGGCCACCGCGTCCAGCAGTTCCACTTCCTCGGCGGTGAAGCTCTCGCCGGCCGGGCGTTCAAGCTGGATGGCGCCGAACGCCACGCCCTCATGCCGCAGCGGCAGGGTCAGGATGGCGCCGGCCCGATGCGCCGCCGCCAGTTCGGCATGCGCGCGGGTAACATGGTATTCCCATTCCGGCCGGGGCGGAAACAGGATCACCGCCTGCTGGTCCAGCGCCTCGTCCATGGCGCTGCCAACATCGCGCACCAGGGTCATGCGGTCGCCGAAATAGGCGGCGTTGGACAGCGCCGCCACCCGGCAATGGCCGCCCTGGCGAAAACCGATGCAGACCGGGTCGGCCGCGAAGCGCCGCGCCAACTCGGTGGCCAGGGCGGTGGCGCTGGCCCGTGCCTCGGCATGTTCCAGCACCACGCCCAGCAGGTCGAAGGCGCTGGTCGCGCGGTCGAGCTGGCCGGTTTCGGCCGCCATCTGCTCGCGCCGCACCAGCGCTTCCACCCAGCCGCTGCCCCATTGCAACTGGCGCATCACCGCCGCCGCCGTGGCCTGGCCGGGCAGCACAATGGCGCAGACGCCGTGCAGCCGGCCCTCGATGAGGATCGGCGCCGCCACGCAGCATTGCCCGCCTGCCGGCAGCGTCACGCCCTGGCGCTGCTGCATCGCCGCCTCGGCCGCCGCCGAAAGCGCTGGCGAAACCGCGCCGAGGTCTGGCCAGCCGGCCGCGGGGTGAAACGGGCCGGTATCAGGCTCGCCCAGCACCAGCACCCCGGCCAGGGCGCCTTCGGTAAAGCGGCACTGCAGCGCCAGCCATGCGCTGGCAAAGGCGGCACCATCCGCGGCGGCGCGAAAGCGCTGCCATAGCGCCTGGTCCAGCAGGGGCTGGCTGGCTGGCGCGGTCGCCACGCCAGCCATCACCATGGCACGCCGGGAAGGTCAGCGGCCAAGGGCAGCGCCCAGCCGGCCGGCCCAGCGGCGCGTCCAGTCAATGGCACCCGGCAGGCCCGGGCTGGTGGCGCCCAACTCGGTCACCGGCAGTTCGGTCGGCGCCGTCGCTTCCAGGGCGGTTGCCCAATTGGGCGAGACGAACCCGCCCATGGTCTCGGCGAAGACCTGCACATTGGCCGGGCCGGTCAGCACCAGCGGCGCGACCGGCGCCACCGTGGCAACGGCGTCGGGCGTCAGCCGGCGGCCAACATCCAGCGTCGCCGCCATGCCGGCATCGTCGTGCTCCAGCCCCATCAGGTGGCCAAGCTCGTGCACCACCACCGAGAGCAGGTCGATCCGCCCCGCCGCCGCGCCACCCGGCGCCGCCACCAGCCCGCCCGGCGC
>CANFIE010000303.1 GCA_947446625.1 Acetobacteraceae bacterium
AAGCCCGGCCGGCGCGGGTGGACCGCTTTGTGCTGGAAAGCCGGCCCGATGCGGATACCGCCGTCTTCATCGTGGAGAGCGGCAAGGGCGTTTACATGCGCAGCCTGGCGCGGGATGTGGCCCGGGCCTGCGGCACGGTGGGGCATATTACCGTGCTGCGCCGGCTGCGGGTGGGGCCTTTCCGCGAGGAGCATGGGATTCCGCTGGACAATCTGCGGCTTTCGGCCGATACGCCTCCCCCTTCCCCGGACCTTTTGCTTCCGGTGGCGACCGCGCTGGCCGACATCCCGGCGCTGGCCCTCACTGAAGCGGAGGCCGCACGTCTCATGCACGGCCAGGCGATAAGCTTGGTGGAGTTGATGGGGCGTATTCCTGCCGACGCCAACCCGAATAACGGGCTGGTGCGGGCCATGGCGGGGGAGCGGTTCGTGGGTCTGTGCCGGTTGGATGAAGGGCTGATGAAGCCTGAACGTCTGGTGGCGCAGCAGGAAACACCCGGGGCCGCCCTGTTCATCTCTGGCAAGGAGTAAGCCGATGTCGACCTCTCTCGAAGCGCGCGCGGCCATTATCGCCGCTTTCGCCACCAAGCCCGGCGACACGGGTAGCCCTGAAGTGCAGATCGCGCTGATGAGCGACCGGATCAGCTACCTGACCGAGCACCTGAAGGTGCACAAGAAGGATTTCCACAGCCGGCGTGGCCTGCTGGTGCTGGTTGGCCAGCGCCGTGGCCTGCTGGACTATGTGAAGCGCAAGGACCAGGCCCGTTATGAGAGCCTGCTGAAGCGCCTGAACCTGCGTCGCTAGTCGCGCAGGGTTGAGACAGGAATGGGGCGTGGCTCGCAAGGGCCGCGCCCTTTTTCATGCCCGGGATGGGGCTAAGGCGGGCCCATGGTGGGATTGACCTGACGCCCGGCTGGCGTGACCTTGCCGCGGAAACGCGGAGCGAAGCGCATGTACAAGATCGACATCCTGGTTCAGGGCTACCCCGGCAAAAGCCTGTGCCATGGCGGCCTGGGCTGGAGCACCATTGCCCTGCTGCGCGGCCATGGCCGGACCATTCTGATTGATGTCGGCGCCTTTTCCATTCGCGGTGAGTTCGGCAAGCAGTTGAAGGCGGCCGGTGTGGCGCCCGAGGATGTGACCGATGTGGTGCTGACCCATGCGCATTGGGACCACAGCGTGAACTACACGCTGTTCCCCAATGCCGAGGTGTGGATTGGCCGGGTGGAGATGGATTGGGCCACCAGCACGCCGGTTGGCTTCAACCCGCTGCCCGAGCTTTACATCGCTGATCTCGCCAAGCACCCGAAGCTGCATCTGCTGGAGGATGGCGAGCAGTTCCTGCACGGCTTCACCGCGTATCTGTGCGCTGGGCATACGCCGGGCTGCCTGTCCTTCGTGCTGGAGGGCAATGACGTGCCGGTGGTGTTCACCGGTGACAGCGCCAAGAACCGCGCCGAACTGCTGAGCCTGAAGACCGACATGACCATGGACCTGTCGGCCAGCCTGGCGACGCTGAACCGGATTTGGGGGTTGTGGCGCGCCAAGCCGGGCACGCTGCTGATTCCGGGGCATGACCTGACCATGCGGTTGGATGCCAATGGCAAGCCCGAGTATATCGGCCAGCGCCGCGCCGGCATTGCCAGCTGGTTTGATGAGAACCTGGAAGTGATGCACGAGTTTGATATCTCGGCACCGCGTTTTTGATGCCGCCCGATGACCGAAGGGGCGCAGGCCCCGGAGGTCTGAATCGGCCGGCCAAAGGGCCCGATGACCGAAGGGGCGCAGGCCCCGGAGGTTTGAATCGGCCGGCCAAAGGGCCCGATGACCGAAGGGGCGCAGGCCCCGGAGGTTTGAATCGGCCGGCCCAGGAAGCTCGCGCCTGGGTGCGGTTGCCATCCGGGCGCCGGTTGAACCTGCTGGCGCCCACGCCGTTTGACTGGACCGATGAGGATTTGGCGCTGGGCCTGGCGCGGACCTATCGGTGGGGTGGGCATAGCGTGTGGCCGGGGGCGCCGCTTTCGGTGGCGCAGCATTCGCTGGCGGTGCTGGCGCTGCGGCGGCGGCGGGCCCGCGGGCCGCTGACCCATGCCGAGGAACGCCGCGAGTTGCTGCATGACGCGGAAGAGGGGCTGATCAACTTCGACTGCATTTCGCCGTTGAAGCCGTTTCTGGGGCCAGCCTTTGCCGAATTGCAGCGCCGGCTATGGGAGGCGGTGGCGCAGCGCTACGCCCTGCCGGCCTGGACGCCCGAGACCAAGCGCAGCCACAAGCAGTGCGACATTGCCATGGCCGCCGCCGAGGCGGTGCATGTGGCCGGCTGGACCGCCGAGGAGGCGCGGGGGACGCTGGGCATCAAGGCGGCGCTGCTGGTGCAGGACCCGCTGGCCATTCCCTACGGCGCCACGCCCTGGCAGCCCTGGCCACCAGAGTTGGCGGCCGAGCGGTTTCTGGCCGAGCTTCAGCGCTTGAGCAGGGTTGGGTAGATCACGCCGTCGCCGCGTTCCATCATCCAGGCCATGTCCTCGGCATTGAGGTATTCGCCCTTGCGGCCATGCGCGGCGGCCAGGGTTTCCACAATGATGTTGCGCTTCACTTCGCTGACCAGCACGCAGGTGCGGTGATACGCCTCGCTGAGTGTGCGGCCGAGCACGGTAAAACCGTGGCGGCGCATGATGATGCAGTTGGTATCGGCGATGAAGGTTTTGATCGGGCCGACATCCTCCTCCACGTTCAAATGCGCCGGCAGATAGGCGGCGGGCTTCTGCATCAGGTAGCTGAAGGTCAGCGAGGTGGAGCGGATTTCCTCGAAGCCGGCGGCGAGGAAGGCGATGGTCTCGTCGTGATGCAGGTGGATCACCGCATTGATATCCGGGCGCAGGCGCAGGATTTCGCGGTTCATCTGGTGGCCCACGGTGGTGGCGCGCTCGCCGCAGAGGATGCGGCCATAGGGAATGTCGGTGATGACCAGTTCCTCGGCCTCCACCTCCTCCAGGCTCAGCCCCTGCGGCTTGGCATAGACCACGCCTTCCGGGTGGCTGGGGTGTGGCACGCGCAGCGCCATGCCGCCCAGGCTGGACTGCACCAGCCCGCGCGAGACCAGCATGCGGGCGTATTTCACATAGGCGGCGGCCAGCTTGGGGTCGAAGGCCACGCTGGGGTCGGGGGTGTATTCATTCACCTGGTAGCGGGGCTGGCTGCCATCCATGGCGGGGGTCCTTTTGGGCGTTTGGCCCAGCCTGCCCCGGCAGGGCCGGGCAGTTCAAGCCGGCTGCGCTGCCGGCGCCCTTGACGCATCGGGCCGGCTGCCGGAAGGATCGGGGCCAGCATAAGCAAGGGGAAGCGCCATGGCCGCCGTGCCGATTCAGGGAAACAAGTTCGTCATCATCGGTGGCGCCAGCCTGGTGGGCAGCGCCACGGCGGCCGAACTGCTGGACCATGGCGCCAGCGAAGTGGTGCTGCTGGACAATTTCTCCCTGGGGTCCGACGCCGCCATTGCGCATTTGAAGGACCATCCGCGCCTGAAGCTGGTGCGCGGCGATGTGATGCGCATGGGCGACCTGCTGCGCGCCACCGAGGGTGCCGCCGGCGTGGTGCAACTGGCCGCCTTCATGACGCTGAACATGGACCGCGACCCCTGGAGCGGCCTGGATGTGAATATCCGCGGCGTGCAGAACGCGCTGGAAGCCTGCCGCGCCAACAAGGTGCAGAAGGTGATCTTCGCGAGCTCCAACGCCGTGTACGGCTATGGCCCGGGGGTGAAGGGTGAGCTGGTGGAGAATACGCCCTTCCACAGCGTGGGCGCGCCGCCGGCCGCCATTCTGTACGGCGCCACCAAGATCATTGGTGAGCAGCTGTGCCGCGACAACTTCCGCAAATACGGGCTGAACTACGTGGTGCTGCGCTATTCCACCGTGTACGGCGAGCGCCAGCATTACCGCGCCGCCAACGCGCTCTACATCATTGAAACGCTGGACAAGATCCGCAAGGGCCAGGCGCCGCAGGTGTTTGGCGATGGCAGCGAGACCAAGCACTTCGTGTATGTGGGCGACCTGGCGCGGGCCAACCGCATGGCGCTGGAAAGCAAGGCCACCGATGTGGCGGTGAACACCAGCGGGCCGGAGCCGATCACCACGCTGGAGTTGGTGAAGCTAGTGACGGAGCTGGGCGGCGGCGGCCCGGCGCCTGAGTTCGTTGGCAATGACGGCAAGGTGCGCCTCACCTCCGGCGGCGCCTTCCGTATCGCACATGAGGAAGCCTTCAACGCCATTGGCTGGAAGCCGGAGGTAAAGATGCGTGAGGGTCTGACGCGGCTGATCGCCTGGCTCGACAGCAGCAATGAGAGCCGCGGCTGATGCGCGCTTCTCGTCGCGCGCTGCTGGGCAGCGCCCTGGTTGCCCCGCTGGCCTTGCCGGTGCGGGCCCAGGCCCCGCGTTTTCCGGACCGCCCGATTGAGGTGGTGGTCGGCTTTGTGGCCGGTGGCGGCACCGACCTGGACGCCCGCAGCTATGCCCGTGCGCTGGAGCAGCGCCTGGGCGGCAATGTGGTGGTGACCAACCGGCCCGGCGCCGGTGGCGAACTGGCGCTGGCCGCCGTGGCGCGGTCTCGGCCTGATGGCCATACGCTGGGCACCACCAACTATCCTAGCCTGTTCACCATCCCCATTGAGCGCCAGGCCCAGTACAAGCTGGATGACTTCGCCCCGCTGGGGAACCTGGTCTCGGACCCCAGTGCCATTACGGTGCATGAGGACAGCCCGTACCGGACGCTGGCGGATTTGATTGCGGCGGCCAAGCGCGACCCGGAGAAGCTGACCTATGCCTCGCCAGGGGTGGGCACGGATGACCATTTGCAGCTGATTCTGCTGCAGGAGGCCGCCGGCATCCGCATGACGCATGTGGTGTTTCAGGGCGACCCGCAATTGCGCACCGCGCTGCTGGGCCGGCAGGTGGACTGCATGGGGCTGAACCTGGGCGCGGTGACGGCGGCGCCGGAAAAGACCCGGGTGCTGAGCCAGGGCGGCGCCACGCGCAGTCGCTTCCGCCAGGATGTGCCGACGCTGAAGGAGTTGGGCTTCAACGTGCTGATGGCGAGCCAGCGCGGGCTGGTGGCCCCGGCGGGCACACCGCCGGATATTCTGGCCCGGCTGCGCGAGGCCACGGCCGAGATTGCCGTGCACCAGGATTTCCGTCGCCAGTTGGAAAGCCGCTTCACCGAGCCAGCCTGGGAACCGGGCGAAGCCTGGTTCCGCCGGCTGAAGGCCGAGGAAGGCCAGTACCGGGCGCTGTGGCAGCGCACGCCCTGGGCGCAGCGGTAG
>CANFIE010000304.1 GCA_947446625.1 Acetobacteraceae bacterium
AGGGCGCATTGTGCTCTATAACCCCCGCAAACTACCGCCGCCCGCGCCCCTCCCATTCGCCGCGCAGTTCAGCGCGGCGGCGCTGTTCCCACAGCCCGCGTTCATGCCCGTCATTCCAGGGCGCATAGCGCTGCGCCGCGTGGCGGCGGCGAAACTCATCCTCGCGGTGCATGTCATATTCGCGCTGTCGCAGGCCACGGTCACCCCACCAGGGCTGCGCCATGGCCGGCGCGGCCGGCAAAAGCAGAATCATCAACAGCAGCAGGCGCCTGGGCGACATCGGGGGAACTCCTTGTCCCTCCACAACGCCCCAGCCGCACCAATGTTCCGCTCACCCCGGCGCGCGAATGCCCCGGCTGCGGATAATCTCGCCCCATTTGCTGAACTCACGCGTCGAATAGGCTGGCCAATCCGTCGGCGAACCAGCCACCACCTCAATCCCCGCCGCCGCCAGCTTGTCGGTCACCTCGGCGCTGCGGGCCGCCTTCACCATGCCGGCGTGCAGCTTGCCCACAATCCCCGCCGGCACCCCGGCCGGCGCCAGCATGGCGAAATCGGTGGAGGACTGGAAACCCGGCAGCCCCGCCTCGGCAATGCAGGGCACCTGCGGCACCAGCGGCGCCCGCGTGGTGGAACTCACCCCCAGCGGCACCATCTGGCCATCGCGCAAAAACGGCAGCGCGGTGATCACATCCACAAAGCCGCAATTCACCTCGCCCGTCAGCAGCGCCTGCGCCGCCGGCCCGCCGCCCCGATACGGCACATGCAGCATGCGGATCCCCGCCATGCTCATCAGCAATTCAGTCGCCAAATGGCTGGTGCCGCCAATGCCGGAGGATTGAAAACTCAACTTGTCCGGCTCAGCCCGCGCCAGCGCCAAAAACGCGGCAAAGCTGCGCGGCGCCTGGCTTGGATGCACGCAGAAAATCTGCGGGTTGGTGCCCACCAGGCCAATGGGGGTGAAGGCCTTGTCGTAGTCATACGGCAGGCTGGGGTACAAATGCGGCGCAATGGCAAAGGTGCTGTTGGTGCCCAGCAGCAGCGTGTAGCCATCGGGCCGCGCCCGTGCCACCGCCGCATGACCCAGCGTGCCGGTGGCCCCGGGCCGATTCTCCACCACAAAGGGTTGCCCCATGTCGGTGGCCATGCGCTGCACCAAAATGCGCGTCACGCTGTCGGAGGAACCCCCGGCCGGCCAGGGGTTCACCACCGTCACGGTTCGGTTCGGAAAGCTCGCGGCGTCATCCTGGGCCCAGGCCGGCGTGGCCGCCAGGGCACCCAACAAGCCACGGCGCGATATCCTCATCCGTTCAGCTCCACCACCAGGTTGAGATGCGCATCCACATGGCAGCGCGCACCAGGACCGACGACACAGGTGCTCTCCCGCTCCTCGACCAAGGCGGGCCCTGCGAATTCCATGCCGGGCCGCAGCGCGTAGCGGTCATACACCGGCACCTCCAGCGCGCCATGGCCCTCAAACACCACGTTGCGGGCGCCGCGCGGCTGGCCATTGGCCGGCGCCAGCGTGGCGGCACCAATGCGAATATCCAGCCCCGGCGCCTGCACCGCCAGGCGCCAGGTCAGCGCCTCAATCGGCTGTTCCCGCACCACCCGGCCAAACAGCTTGTGGTAGCTGGTGAAGAAGCTTTCCTTCAGCGCCGGCAACTCCGCCGCACTCAACACCAACCCTGGCAGCGGCACCGAGATTTCAAACCCCTGCCCCACATGCCGCATATCGGCGGCGGCGCTGAAGCTGATGCTCGCCGGATCAGCCCCGGCCTCCTCCAGCAGCTTGCGCCCTTCCGCCGCCATGGTGGCGAACAGCGCGTTCACATGCGCGAAGTCCAACCGCTCCAGCCGCGCCACATAGCTGCGCACCATGTCGGTGGCCGGCGGCGCCACCAGAAAGCCCAAGGCCGAGGCAACACCCGCCCCCAGCGGCACCAGCATGCGCTCAATCTTCAGCAGCCGCGCCAGGTTCCAGGCATGCACCGGCCCGGCACCGCCAAAGGCAATCAGCGTATAGCCACGCGGGTCGCGGCCCTTCTCGGCCAGATGCATGCGCGTGGCGGCGGCCATCGTCTCATCCACAATGCGCTGCACGCCCAGCGCCGCATCCATCGGCGCCACCCCCAGCTTCTCGGCCACGCCACTGGCAAAGGCGCGCTGCACCAGCCCGGGGTCCAGCGCCATCTCGCCGCCCAGAAAATACTTCGGGTCCAACCGGCCCAGCATCAAATCGGCATCGGTCACGCAAGGCTCGGTGCCGCCGCGGCCGTAGCACACCGGCCCCGGCTTGGCCCCGGCGCTGCGCGGCCCCACCTTCATCAGCCCGCTGCCCGGCTCCACCCGCGCGATGCTGCCACCGCCCGCGCCAATCTCGATCATGTCCACCACCGAGACCTTCAACGGCAACCCGCTGCCCTTGACGAAGCGCCTGACGCGCCCGGCCTCGAAGTCGAATTTGTGATCCGGCGCGCCATCTTCCACCAGGCACATCTTGGCCGTGGTGCCGCCCATGTCGTAGCTCACCACGCGGTCCAGCCCGGCCAGCCGCGCCAAAAACGCCGCCGCCATCGCCCCCGCCGCCGGCCCGCTCTCGATCAGCCGAATGGGAAACTCCTTGGCCTCGCGCACCGCGGCAATGCCACCGCCCGAAAGCATCACATACAGCCGGCCACCAAAGCCCACCCGCGTCAGCTCGGCTTCCAGCTTGTCCAGGTATTTCCGCATGCGCGGCTGCACATAGGCATTGGCGCAGGCCGTGCTGGTCCGCTCAAACTCGCGGATTTCCGGCGCCACCTCGGCGCTCAGCGTTATCGCCAAATCCGGAAACAGCCCCTGCACAATCTCCCGCGCCCGCACCTCATGCCGCGCATCGCGGTAGCTGTGCAGGAAGGCGATAGCCAGCGCCTCGCAGCCCTCGGCCACCAGCGCGCTCGCCTCGCGCGCCACGGCGGCCTCGTCCAGCGCCAGCAGCTCGCGGCCTTCCACATCCATCCGCTCGGGAATCTCGCGCCGCAAATGGCGCGGCACCAGTTGCGGCGGCGCCTCCAGGAACAGGTCGTAAAGGTCGTACCGAATTTCCTTGGCAATCTCGATGCTGTCGCGGAATCCGGCCGTGGTCAGCAACCCCACCTTGGCGCCGGTGCGCTCAATCACCGTATTCGTCACCAGCGTGGTGCCGTGCACCATGCTGTGCAGGTCGGCCGGCGTCAGCCCGGCCTCCTGCAACACCCGCAGCGTGCCCTCGATAATCGCCTCGCTCGGGTCGTCCGGCGTGGTCAGCAGCTTGCCGGTATGCACCAAATCCCGCGCGGGATCATGCAGCACCAAATCCGTGAAGGTGCCGCCAACATCAACACCAATGCGCGCCGTGCGTGCCATCTCACTTGTCTCCCGCATAGGCGCTGGCATCGGTCACGTAGCCATCCCGCACATCCGCCTCCAAGGCCGCCGGGTCGCGCGCACTGGGTGGCCCATAGCCACCGCCACCGGCATAGCGCATCACCAGCCGCATCCCCGGCTCAATCGTGGTGCGGCTTTTCGGGTGCGGCCTGGTGCCGTCGCTCATCACAATCTCCGCCGCCGCGCCCGGCTTGCCGCCCAGCAGCCCCTGCGCCGGATGGTCGCGCCTATCCGAAATCAGCGAAAGCCGCAGCGTCCCCGGCGAGCGCACTTCAATCTCGGCTTCCTGGCCCATGCCACCACGAAACTGCCCCGGCCCACCGCTATCCGGCCGCAGCTGCTTGCGCCACACCACCAGCGGCGCACAGCTCTCAAACGCCTCAATGCTGCCCGCCCCGGCATTGGTCGGAAACGCCGTGGTCGGCAGCCCATCCCGATGCGGGCTGGCGCCCATGCCACCACTGGCAAACAGCACCTGGCTGAACCGGTCGCCATGCTGGTCCTGCCCGCTGAACAGGCAACGCATGGTCGGCGCCCCACCGCACTCGGCAATCACCTGCCCCGGCACCACGGCGGAAAGCGCCTTGTAGATCGCCCCCGCCAGCAAATGTCCGGTCAGCTGCCGCGAGCCCACCGCCGCCGGGAAGCGCGGATTCAAAATGCTGCCCTCCGGCGCCCGCACCTCAATGGCCCGATAGCTACCCTCATTGCGCGGCGTGAATGGATCCAGCGCGCACTTCACCGGATACACGCTATAGGCATGCGTGTAGTTCATCACGCAGTTGATCCCGCGGTCGATCTGCCCGCTGGTGCCCTCGAAGTCGATCAGCATGCTGTCGCCGCTCACCGTCACCGCCACCACAATATGCGTGGTGTTGGGCTCAAAGCCGTCGGCATCCAACGTGGCGCGGTAAACCCCATCCGGCACGGCCGTAATCGCCCGGCGCATCGCCATATCCGCCCGCGCCTGCAACGCCCGGGAAAGCCCCTGCAAATCCCGCAGGCCGGTATCTCCCAAAAACTCATCCACCCGCGCCGCGCACACCTCATTGGCGGTAATCTGCGCCTCCAGGTCGCCGCTCACCTGGTCCGGCACGCGCACATTGGCCAGGAAGAAGTCCAGTATCTCCTGGTTCCGTACCCCGGCGCGCATCAGCCGCGTCGGCGGAATGCGGATACCTTCCTCAAACACCTCGCGGCAATCCGCGCTCCACAGGCTGCCGCCCACATCCGGCGAATGCGCAATGGAACCTGAGAACCCCACCAGCACGCCCTGGTGGAAAATCGGCGAAACCGCGGTGATATCCGGCAAATGCCCGGTGGCCAGCCAGGGGTCGTTGGTGATCACGCAATCGCCCGGCTGCCAGGTCTCGGCCGGAAACTTCGCCAGAAAATGCTTCGTGGTGCGCGGCAGAATGCAGGAAAAACTGGCAATGCCGCCGGTATTCTCGCTGATGCTGTCGCCATTCACATCCATCAGCACGGTGCCAAAGTCGTTCGACTCGCGCACGATGGTGGAAAACGCCGTGCGCAGCAGCGCCGCCGCCGCCTCATCGGCAATGGAGATCAGCCGAGACCAATAGATCTCCAGCGTAATCGGATCAAAACCCTCATCCATCGCCCGCACTCCAGCTGTCCGGCAAAAGGCTATGCCGGCATCCCGCCGCTGTCATCCCGCCACGGCCATCATTCCCACCCCGATTGACAGCGACTTGGCGCCTGTGTTCGGCTCCCGCCCAACAAACGGGAGGAACGGGTGCGCACCTGGCCAGGCAGCGCCCTGCTGAGCACGTCCAGTCGCGGCATCTCGCCGCACACATCGCCAGCAGATGCGTATCGCCGGGCCAAGCCGCACCCCCACCCGATGACCACCGCCGCATTGTCCCAACCGGAGCAC
>CANFIE010000305.1 GCA_947446625.1 Acetobacteraceae bacterium
CGCGTTGTCTCGGCGCCGGCTGATTGCCCGATGCCGGCGAATGACGAGATTGCCGTGCTGGTGGTGAACGAGCAGGCCGATATTCTGGACGAGGTGGCCGAGTTGCTGCGCCGGCGTGGCCTGCCCGTGGAAGTGGCCAGCGGCGCCGATGCCGCCCGCCACAGCCTGCAACAACGCCCCGGCATTGGCGTGGTGGTGGCCGATGTAAGCCTGCTGCAGGGCGCGGGGCTGGAATTGGCCGCCACCCTGCTGGCGGGCCAACCAGGCGCGCCCGCCGCCGAGCTGCTGCTGATTGCCGGCTATGAAGGCCCCGAGGCCGGCCCGCTGCTGGACCGCCTGGGCGTACTGCGTGAACCGCTGACGTTGCGCCATGTGGAGCAGGCGGTGAACCAGGCCATGGGCCGCGCCGTGCTGCGCCGCTGCGTGCCCAGCCGCCTGCTGGCCTGAGCACGGGTCGCATGATCGACGGCGCCTATCGCCGGGATCGCAACCCTGTATTGGCCCCCTACCCGGCTCCGGCGGTAGGTTTGCTGCAAGGCCAGAGCGACACAGGCCGCAGCACACTCCGGAATACACGCGGCGGGCAGGTCCCGTTCCCCGAATGCGTCCCTCCGCTAGGGGCAGGTTCGCCGCGTTTTGGCCCGGCGCATGAATCCCCCGTTCATGCGCCGGGCATTTTTTTGCCCGCAACCCCGGATTGTGGTCCATTCCCGCCATGAACTTCGCCGGACTCAGCCTGCGCGACCTGGAATACGTGGTGACCTTGGCGGATCTCCGCCATTTTGGCCGCGCCGCCCAGGCCTGCGCCGTCAGCCAACCCACGCTTTCCGCCCAGGTGCGCAAGCTGGAGGAATTCCTGGGGCTGGAGATCTTTGAGCGCAGCGCCCGCCAGGTGCTGGTAACGCCGCGTGGCACCGAGCTGGTGGCCCAGGCGCGCCGCGTGCTGGATGAGGCGCGGCGGCTGACCGACATTGTGCAGGAAGGTGGCGAACCACTCAGCGGCGCCTTCCGCCTGGGCGTGCTGGACACGCTGGGGCCGTACCTGGTGCCGCTGCTGCTGCAGCCGCTGCGGGCGCGGTTTCCGCGGTTGAAGCTGCTGATCCAGGAAGGCCGCGGCCTTGGCCTGCTGACCGCGCTGGAGCGGGGCGAGGCCGATGCCGTGCTGCTGGCGGCAGCGCCGAAGGAGGGCGAACTGACCGCCCTGCCCTTGTGCCGCGAGGAGTTGGTGCTGGCGGTGCCGCGCGACCACGCCCTGGCCACCGCCCCGGCCGTGGCCATGGCCGATATTCCGCCCGACCAGCTGATTCTGCCCGCCGAAGGCCATTGCCTGCGCGAGCAGGTGCTGGCGCTGCTGCCGGCCCGGCAACGCCTGGTGCGGGCCGATGATGATTTGCAGGCCGCCAGCCTGGAAACCCTGCGCCAGATGGTGGCCGCCGGCATTGGCTGTGGCTTTCTGCCGCAGTTGGCGGTGCAGGTGGGCAGCCTGCTGGATGACATGGTGGCGTATCGGCGCGTGGTGGGCGCGCCGGGGCGGGATGTGGCGCTGTACCACCGCTCCAGCTATGGCCGTATCCGCGATGTGCGGCTGCTGCGCGAAGGCGTGCGCGATGTGCTGGGCGAAAGCTCGGCCGTGGTGGTGGCCGGCAAGGGGCTGAAGGCCAGCGTCTGATCGGCTGAGGCGGAGCCGCAGAAAGCCGTGACTCAGCCGCTCTTGCCAAGCGCCCGCGCCGGCACGCCGCCCACCATGGCGCCGGCTGCTACTTCCTGGGTTACCGCCGCGCCGGCGGCCACCACGGCATCGGCGCCGATGCGGGCGCCGACCACGCAGCAACTGCCCGCGCCCAGCAGCGCCCGCGCCCCCACCGAGACATGGCCCGGCAGCACCGCGCCGGGGGCGATATGCGCGCCCTCGCCAATCTCGGCATCATGTTCCACCACGCAGCCGCTGTTGAGGATGGCGAAGGCGCCAACCCGCGCCCCCGCGCCCAGCACCACGCGGGGCAGCACCACCGTGCCCTCGCCCAGGCTGGCGCTGGCGGCCAGAATGGCGCTGGGGTGCACCAGGGTGGGAAAGTCGAAGCCCAGCGCCCGCAGCCGCGCCGCCGCCGCCAGCCGGGTGGCGTTGTGGCCAATGGCCAGCACCACATGGCGCAGCCCTTGTTGCCACAGGGCGGGCAAGGCGGCCTCGGTACCCATAACCGGCACGCCCAGCACCGGGGCGGCGGGCGGGTTGGCGTCCAGCAGGCCGGCAATATCCCAGTGGCAACCGGCGCCCTGGGCGCGCAGCAGCTCAATCAGGCTGCGGCCATGGCCGCCGGCCCCCAGGATCAACAAGCCGGGCATCGCATTTCCTCGCCGTGGTGGCGGCGCCGGTATAGAACCGCTGGCAGCAATGACCGAACGATTCCTCCGCCGCGCCCTGCTGGCCGCCCCCCTGGTGGCCCCTCTGGCCGTTCCCCTGGTGGCCCCTCGGCTGGCTCTGGCCCAGCCTGCGCCACCCCGCCCGCGCCCCGGCACCAGCGGCACCTGGCGCGGCATGAACCTGGCGCATCTCCCCGAATTCCCGCTGGGCATGCCCGATGCGCGGCTGAGCATGCGCCAGACCGCCGCGCTGGGCGCCGACAGCGTGGCGCTGATGCCTTCGGCCTGGCAGGACGGCACCACGAGCGCCGAGGTTTCGCTGGGCAGCGACATGTCGGCCGAGCAATTGCGCGCCGGCATCGAGCAGGCCCATCTGCTGGGGCTGCGCGTGCTGGTGAAGCCGCAGCTCTGGGTGCAGGGCGGCCGCACCGGAGACGCCAGGCCGGGCAATGAGCGCGACTGGCGCCGCTGGTTCACCACCTATGGCGCCGTGCTGCTGGCCCTGGCCAGGGTGGCGCAGCAAACCGGGGCCGAGGCGTTTTCCGTGGGCACCGGGCTGAACCGCAGCCTGGCCCGGCCGGAATGGCGGCCGCTGCTGGCGCAGTTGCGCGGGGTGTATCGGGGCAAGCTGATACTGGTGGCGGAAAGCCCCGAAGCCGCCGAGGCCACCACGCTGTGGGAGGCGCTGGACGGCATTGGCCTGCGGCTGTTCCCTGCCCTGGGCCGCGATGACGCGCCGGAGGATTGGCGCCCGGTGATGCGGCGCGAGGCCGAGCGGCTGGACCGTCTGGCGGCGCAGTGGCGCAAGAAGCTGTGGGTGGCCGAGCTTGGCCTGCGCAGCGCCGCCGGCGCCGCCGCCCGCCCCTGGGAAGCGGTGGAGGACCGGCCCAGCGTGCCCGACCCGCGGGTGCAGGCCGAGGTGCTGGCCCGCTGGCTGGCGGTGCTGGACCGCCCGAGCGTGGAGGCCGTGCTGCTATGGCGCTGGTTCACCGACCCCCGGCGCGGCGGCCCGCAGGACAGTGATTTCACCCTGCAGGGCAAGCTGGCCGAGGGTGTGCTGCTGGGCGCCTGGGCGCGCTGAATCTTCTTCGGATACAGCAAGTGTTGGCGAAACGCGGCTTCGGGCCGATATTCTACCCTTTGACGCGCGAGACGGATTGATCGGCATGGCGAGCAGCGACTGGGAAATTCCGCCGGAACTCCAACCGGACCCGGCCGACCACAGTTTTGACCTGGACCTGGCGCTGCGCAGCGTGGTGGGGGTGAAGGCCCTGGTGCCCGGTGATGCCTTCAGCGCCAACACCCTGGGCACCGAGCGGACCGGCAGCGGCGTGGTGATTCGCGCCGACGGGCTGATTGCCACGGTGGGATATTTGGTGACCGAGGCCGAGACCATCTGGCTGACCACCGCCGATGGCCGGGTGATTCCGGGCCATGCCCTGGCGTTTGATTTCGAGACCGGGTTTGGCCTCATCCAGGCGCTGGGCAAGCTGGACCTGCCGGCGCTGCGCATGGAAACCGGCGAGGCACCGGCGGCGGGCGACCATGCCGTGCTGGCCTCGGTGGGTGGGCGCAAGCATGCGCTGCGCGCCACGGTGGCGGCGCGGCAGGAATTCGCCGGCTATTGGGAATATCTGGTGGAGGACGCCATCTTCACCGCCCCCGCCCACCCCAGTTGGGGCGGCGCCGGGCTGATTGGCGCGGGGCCAGGCGGCGAGGCGCGCCTGCTGGGCGTGGGCAGCCTGGTGATGCAGCAGCAGGACGCCAAGGGCCGCCGGGTGGATTTGAACCTGGTGGTGCCGGCCAGCCTGCTGCCGCCGATTCTGGATGACCTGCTGGCCTATGGCCGGCTGAACCGCCCTGCCCGCCCCTGGCTGGGCCTGTATGCCGCCGAGGATGATGACCATGTGGTGGTCTCCTCCATGGCCAACCGGGGGCCGGCGGCCAAGGCCGGGCTGCGTGAGGGCGACCGGATTCTTTCCGTGGGCGGTGCCCCGGTGAGCGACCTGCCCAGCCTGTGGCGCGCCCTGTGGGCCTGCGGCAGCGCCGGGTGCCGGGTGCCGGTGCATCTGAAGCGTGAGAGCAAGCGGCTGGACATCACGGTGGTGAGCGCTGATCGCCGCACCTTCCTGAAGGCGCCGAAGTTGCACTGAGCCGGCGCTGTGGCACCATGACCCGGAGCCTGATCGGCTGAGGCGGATGCGCCGCAAGCCGTGAATCAGTCTCTCAAAAGCCCGGGCGAGGGCACTTCGGAACGAAGTGGTCACGCCCGGAAAAAGATCAGCCGGTAGGCCGCAGCAGTGGCCACCGGCGAGAACGGGAAACGGCACCATGGCGGATAGCAGCTACAATGTTGGCGATTTGGTCGCCGAATTCCTGGCGCGGGTTGGGGTTACCACCTGCTTCGGCATCGTCTCGGTGCACAATATCCCCATGCTGGACGGTATCGGCCGGCGCAACGCCATCCGCTACGTCATGGCCCGCAACGAGATGGGCGGCGCGCATATGGCCGACGCCTATGCCCGCGTGACCGGGCATTTGGGCGTGATGTTCTCCTCCACCGGGCCGGGCGCCGCCAATGTGGTGCCGGGGCTGGTGGAAGCGCAATTCGCCGGTTCCTCGCTGCTGCACATCACCGGGCAAACGCCCACCAGGTTCCTGGACCGCGACACCGGCAGCGTGCACGACGTGCCGGGCCAGTTGCAGATGCTGGCGGCGGTGAGCAAATCCGCCTATCGCATCCGCAGCGCCGCCGAGGCGCTGGGCGTGCTGACCCGCGCCGCCACGGAGGCGCTGACCCCGCCGCGTGGCCCGGTGAGCATTGAAATCCCCATCGACATCCAGCGCACCGTGATTGCCCGCCCGGCGGCGCTGGATACGCTGGAGCTGCCGATTCCGCCCGCCCTGGTGCCAAGCGAAGCGGCGCTGGACGAAGCCGCCG
>CANFIE010000306.1 GCA_947446625.1 Acetobacteraceae bacterium
AGGAACTGGCCGAACGCGAGGATATGGGCAACCGCCGCCAGTTGCTGGGCGCCGCGTTGAAGACCCTGAACGAGCGCGAGCGGCATATTCTGATCGAGCGTCGGCTGAAGGATGAGCCGACGACGCTGGAAGACCTTTCGCAGCAGTACAACATCAGCCGCGAACGGGTGCGGCAGATTGAGGTGCGGGCGTTTGAGAAGCTGCAGAAGAGCATGAAGCAGCAGATTGTCGAGCGTAGGCTCGCGGTGGATTAAGTGCGTAGGCTCGCGGTGGATTAAGTGCGTATGCTCGCGGTGGATTGAGCCGCGATGGCCGGGCTGATGTGAACAAGGCGCTGCCCCTCGGGGTGGCGCCTTTTTTGTTGGCCGGCGGGGCTGGGTAGTTTCCGAAGTTGCTTATGTTGCACTGCGGTACAATATGGGAGGAATGTTGGTAGCCTGATTGGCCGCGCGCCACCCCCCAGTCCTGACCGAGCGATCCACCCGCGGCATGCTGCGGGGGTTCGCACATGTGGCCGGGGGCTTTTGGCGGGGCCCTGATGGGCGGCAGGCCTGGATGCTGGCGGCGGTGCTGGTTTCGTTGAACCTGACCGAGGTGCTGCTACTGCTGCGGCTGAATGGCTGGAACCGCGATTTGTTCGACGCGCTGGAACGGCGCGACGATGCCGCCACGCTGCTGGGCTATGGCCGGATACTGGTGCTGCTGGCGCTGGGCTTCGCCGTGGCCTCATGGGCCAACCTGCATACCAGGCGGCGGCTTGCGCTGGGCTGGCGCCGATGGCTGACGCTGCGGCTGACCCAGGGCTGGCTGGCCGCCGGCGGCCCGGGCACCGCCAATGCCGATGGCCGCATTGCCGAGGATGCCCGCATTGCCACCGAGGAGGCACTGGAGCTGGCCAGTTCGGGCACCCATGCGGTGATAAGGCTGAGCTGCTTCGTGGGGGTGTTGTGGACGCTGTCGGGGCATCCGGCGTTTCGGCTGGGCGGCGTGCTGGTGAATGTGCCGGGCTATCTGCTGTGGGTGGCCATGCTGTATGCGGCGCTGGGCGTTACCTGCGCCAGCCTGCTGGGGCGGCCGCTGGTGCTGACCACGGAACAACGCCAGGGCATGGAGGCGGATTACCGCGCCGGCCTGCTGGGCGCCCCAACCGGAAATGCCTCGGCACGGGCCAGGCTGAGCCGGATGTTCGAGGCCCTGGCCGAGACCTTCCACCGGCAAAGCCAGGCGGTGGGGCGGCTGCAATTGTTTGGCGTGGCAAATGTGCGGCTGGGGGCGGGGCTGCCGCTGCTGGTGGCCACGCCGGCTTATCTGGCCGGGGTGGTGACGCTGGGCTGGGTCATCCAGGCTTCCCAGGCGTTTCTGGAAGTGGCGGCGGCGCTGAACTGGCCGGTGGACAATATGCCGCGCATCGCCATCTGGCGGGCCTCGGCGCAGCGGGTGGTGGCGCTGCACATGGCGGGGTTGCCGGCGGGCGGTCTGGCATCGCAGGCGGCTTCGGCCTACATGCCGGGGCTGGGCGCAGTGCCGCGCCCCGCCCCCGCCGAGTGAAGAAGTAGCCCTGATGGACGCCCAAGCCCCCTCCCCCGCCCCCGCCAATAGCCAGGTTGCCACCGAGGCGGCGCGACGGCGGACCTTTGCCATCATTGCCCACCCCGATGCCGGCAAGACCACGCTGACCGAGCGGCTGCTGCTGAAGGGCGGCGCGATTCAGCTGGCCGGGGCGGTGCGGGCCAAGGGCAATGCGCGGCGCACACGGTCTGACTGGATGAAGATCGAGCAGGATCGCGGGATTTCAGTGGCGACCAGCGTGATGACGTTTGAGCGCGGCGGGCTGGTGTTCAACCTGCTGGACACGCCGGGCCACGAGGATTTCAGCGAGGATACCTACCGCACGCTGACGGCGGTGGACGCGGCGGTGATGGTGCTGGATGCGGCCAAGGGCATTGAGGCGCAGACGCGCAAGTTGTTCGAGGTGTGCCGCATGCGGGACATTCCGATCATCACCTTCGTCAACAAGATGGACCGCGAGGCGCTGGACCCGTTTGAGTTGATTGACGACATTGAGAAGACGCTGGCGCTGGATGTGACGCCGGCGGGCTGGCCGGTGGGGCGTTCCAACGAGTTTGCCGGGACGTTCGACCTGGTGACCAACAAGTTCCTGCCGGTGGATGCCGATGACGGCAGTGCGGTGCAGATGACCGGGCTGGACGACCCCCGGCTGGCCGAGATGGTGGGGCCGGAGCGGGCGCGGGCGCTGAAGGATGAGGCGGAGCTGGCCTTGGCTGGCTTCCCCGAGTTTGACCTGGAGGCGTTTCGGCAAGGGACGATGACGCCGATTTTCTTCGGCTCCGCGTTGCGGGATTTTGGCGTGGGGCATCTGCTGGATGGCCTGGCCAAGTTTGCGCCGCCGCCGCAGCCGCGCCAGGGCGACCCGCGCAGCGTGGACCCGGGCGAGGAGAAGCTGACCGGCTTCGTGTTCAAGATTCAGGCGAATATGGACCCGCAGCACCGCGACCGCGTGGCCTTCGTGCGGCTGTGCAGTGGGCGGCTGTGGAAGGGCATGCGGCTGAAGCAGGTGCGCACCGGCAAGCAGGTGCCGGTGAACGCGCCGCTGTTCTTCTTTGCCAAGGACCGCCAGGTGGCCGAGGAAGCCTGGCCGGGTGACGTGGTGGGCGTGGCCAACCACGGCATTCTGCGCATTGGCGACACGCTGACCGAGGGCGAGGAGCTGAACTTCCGCGGGGTGCCGAGCTTTGCGCCAGAGATTCTGCGGCATGTGCGGCTGGAAGACCCGATGCTGGCGAAGAAGCTGCGCACCGCGCTGGACCAGTTGGCCGAGGAAGGCGTGGTGCAGCTGTTCCGGCCGCTGGATGGCTCGCCGCCCGTGGTGGGGGTGGTGGGGCAGTTGCAGCTGGATGTGCTGGCGAGCCGGCTGAAGGTGGAATACGGCGTGCCCGCCGGCTTCAACGACACCAACTGGACGATGATGCGGTGGGTGGTGAGCGACGACAAGGCGGCGGTGGAGAAGTTCCGCACGGTGAACCGGCGCGACTGCGGCGAGGACCACGATGACGAACTGGTGGCCTTCTTCGGCAGCGACTGGCGGCGCAAGCGGGCCGAGGAGGAGTTTCCGACGCTGCGCTTCCATGCCGTGCGCGAGCAGCACGGCGTGGAGCAGATGAAGCGGTAGCTTTCGGCGCGCAGGACGCCGCCATGCGGCGGCTCGGCCCTGTGGGCCGGTTGGTTTCAGATCGCGCCGCGCCGGCGGCATTCGAAGGCGCTGGCTTCCACCATGGGGCCGCCGGCGGTGGCTTCCATCAGCATGCCGGCCAGGGCCGGATTGTCGAGCACCGGCATGGAGCAGCCGCGCGTGAGGCGGCGGGTCGGGCTGCGGGCGATGGAATCGAAGGGGCCGGCGAGTTGCACGTTCTGCGGCTCGGCGGCGCAGGCCGCCATCAACAGCGGCAGCGCGAGGGTAAGCAGGCGTTTACGATTGGGCATGGCCATGCGTCCTTGTGACGCATGACTCATACCGTCTCACTATTGAGAAACTCTTACCCGGCGAAGGGGTCGCGCAGGGTGATGGTGTCGTCGCGCTCGGGGCTGGTGGAGAGCAGGACCACCGGGGCTTCGACCAACTCCTCGATGCGGCGGACATACTTGACCGCCGCCGCCGGCAGTTCCGCGTAGCTGCGGGCGCCGTAGGTGCTTTGGGTCCAGCCTTCCATCACTTCATAGATGGGCTGGGCTGCCGCCTGGGCGCCAGCCGCCGCCGGCAGGCGTTTGAACACCTGGCCGTTGATGCTGTAGCCGGTGCAGATCTTCAGCTCGGTGATGCCGTCCAGCACATCCAGCTTCGTCAGCGCGATGCCGTTGATGCCGCCGACCTTGACCGCCTGGCGGACCATGCAGGCGTCGAACCAGCCGCAGCGGCGCGGGCGGCCGGTGACGGTGCCGAATTCGCGGCCACGGGCGCCGAGGCCCTGGCCGATTTCGTCGTGCAGTTCGGTGGGGAAAGGGCCGCTGCCGACGCGGGTGGTGTAGGCCTTGGCAATGCCCAGCACCATGCCGATGGCATTGGGCGCCACGCCCGCACCGGCGGCGGCGTTGCCGGCCACGGTGTTGCTGCTGGTGACGTAGGGGTAGGTGCCGTGGTCAACGTCCAGCATCACCGCCTGGGCGCCTTCAAACAGCACGCGCTTGTTGGTGGCGTGGGCTTCGTCCAGCCGTTCCCACACTGCTTCGCTGTAGGGCAGCAGCTTGGGGGCCAGGGCCAGCAGCGCATCCAGCAGCGGCTGCTTCTGGAATTGCGGTGCCCCCAGGCCGCGCAGCAGCGCGTTGTGGTGCAGCAGCAACTGGTCGAGCTTGGCGCTCAGGGTTTCCGGCTCGGCCAGGTCACACAGGCGGATGGCGCGGCGGCCGACCTTGTCCTCGTACGCCGGGCCGATGCCACGGCCGGTGGTGCCGATCTTCGCGTCGCCACGGGCGGCTTCACGTGCCTTGTCCAGCGCCGGGTGGACCGGGAGGATCAGGGGGGTGTTTTCCGCGATGCGCAGGTTTTCCGGCGAGACCTTGAGGCCTTGCGCGCCAACCTTGGCGATTTCGGCCAGCAGGGCGTCGGGGTCCAGCACCACGCCATTGCCGATGATGCCGAGCTTGCCGCGCACCACGCCGCTGGGCAGCAGGCTGAGCTTGTAGGTCTGGTCGCCCACCACAAGGGTATGGCCGGCATTATGCCCGCCCTGGAAGCGGACCACGATTTCGGCGCGGCTGGCGAGCCAGTCCACCACCTTGCCCTTGCCTTCGTCGCCCCATTGGGCGCCGATGACCGCCACATTGGCCATTGGCCTAGTCCTTCTTCTCAAGCGGCACCACGGTGCCATCCCGTAAAACATGCGTGCAGCGCAGGCCATCCGGCGTGTCGGCCAGGGTCAACGCGGCAACGGTAGCAAAGCCCTGGGCGCGCAGCGCGGCGGCGCCGGCTGCCTCGGCCAGGGGCACGAATACGCGGGGGCGCTGCGGCTGGCGCGGCGCGGCGCGCAGCACGGCGTCGGGGTAGAGCGTCATGCCCGTGGCGGGTTCCTCGCCGGCCATGTAGCGGCCACCGCGGGCGAGTTCCCCGGTGGTGCCGGGGCCGAACAGGGTGAAGGCCACGCCGACATGGTAACGCAGGCCGCGGAACTCCACGGGGTCGAGCATGATGCGCAGCTCGGGCGCCAGCACGCGGATGGCGGCGATGACGGCGGCGGCGTTTTCGGCAATGGCCTGGGCG
>CANFIE010000307.1 GCA_947446625.1 Acetobacteraceae bacterium
CTGGCGGATTATGTGCGCTGGGAGGCGCTGCTGCTGGAGGAACTGGGCTATGGGCTGGATCTTTCGGCCTGCGCCGTGAGTGGCGGGCAGGAGGATCTGGCCTGGGTTTCGCCGCGTACGGGGCGGGCGGTGAGCGCGGCGGCGGGGGAGCCGTGGCGTGACCGGCTGCTGCCGCTGCCGGGGTTTATGTGGGCCGCCGAGCGCGCCGGGGCCAATACCATGGCCGGGCCGGCCGAGTGGCTGGCCGGGTTGCGGCTGACCGGGCATTTTCTGGCGCGGGATGCCTTTGGCGAAGGACGGAAGGCACTGCCGCCGGCCCGCGCGATGCTGCTAGACCGGCTGGCGCTGCTGGCCGTGGACCGGGGATGTGTGACTGATGGCTGATGATGTGACGACCACCCCCGAAGGCGGGCATGTGCGGGATACCCGCCTGGCCGATGCGCTGGGCGAGCGGTATTTGGCCTATGCCATGTCCACCATCACGTCGCGGTCTCTGCCGGATGTGCGGGATGGGCTGAAGCCGGTGCATCGGCGGCTGCTATGGGCCATGCACCAGCTGAAGCTGGACCCGGATGCGGGGTTCAAGAAATGCGCCCGTATCGTGGGCGATGTGATGGGTAAGTATCACCCGCATGGTGACAGCAGCATCTACGAGGCGCTGGTTCGGCAGGCGCAGGATTTCGCCGCGCGATACCCGCTGGTGGATGGCCAGGGCAATTTTGGCAATATCGACGGCGATAACGCCGCGGCCATGCGTTACACTGAGGCACGGCTGACCGATGTGGCGCAGGCGATGCTGGCGGGCATCGACGAGGATACGGTTGATTTCCGCGCCACCTATGATGGCGAGGAGAATGAGCCGGTGGTGCTGCCGGCGGCCTTCCCCAACCTGTTGGCCAATGGCGCGAGCGGCATTGCCGTGGGCATGGCGACGAGCATTCCGCCGCATAATGCCGGGGAGCTGTGCGCGGCGGCGCTGGAACTGGTGCGCAACCCGGCGGCCACGGTGGATGACCTGCTGAAGCATATTCCGGGGCCGGATTTCCCCACGGGCGGGATTCTGGTGGAGCCGAAGGCGGCGATCCGCGAGGCGTATGAGACCGGGCGCGGTGGGTTCCGCATGCGGGCGCGCTGGCACAAGGAAGACGCCAAGCAGGGCACCTGGCGGATCATCGTGACCGAGATTCCGTACCAGGTGCAGAAGTCGAAGTTGATTGAGCAGATTGCGCTGCTGCTGGACGAGAAGAAGTTGCCGCTGCTGGCGGATATCCGCGACGAGAGCACCGATGTGATCCGGCTGGTGATTGAGCCGAAGAGCCGCACGGTGGACCCGGCGGTGCTGATGGAGACGATGTTTCGGGCGACGCAGTTGGAAAGCCGCTTCAGCCTGAACATGAACGTGCTGGATGCCGACCGGACACCCCGGGTGATGGGGCTGGGCCAGGTGCTGCGGGCCTGGCTGGACCATCGGCATGTGGTGCTGGTGCGGCGGAGCGAGCATCGGCTGGCGGCGATTGCGCGGCGGCTGGAGATTCTGGACGGGTACCTGATTGTGTACCTGAACCTGGACGAGGTGATCCGCATTGTCCGCGAGGAGGACAAGCCGAAGGAGGCGCTGATGGCGACCTTCAGCCTGACCGAGGTGCAGGCCAATGCGATCCTCGACATGCGGTTGCGGGCGCTGCGCAAGCTGGAAGAGATGGAGATCCGCAAGGAGCACCGGAAGCTTTCCGCCGAGCAGAAGGCATTGCAGGGCCTGCTGAGCAGCGATGCGAAGCGCTGGGCCGCCATTGCCGCCGAACTGGAGGAGACGCGCCGGAAGTTTGGCGATGGCGCGCTGGGCAATAGGCGGACCGAGGCCGGGGTGCTGCTGCCGGCGGTGCTGATTGACGAGGCCAGCTTTGTGGAGCGGGAGCCGATTACGGTGATCCTCTCGGAGAAGGGCTGGGTGCGGGCGCAGAAGGGGCATGTGGCCGAGGATGCCGAGCTGCGCTTCAAGGAAGGCGACGGGCTGCATACCTGGCTGCATGCCGAGACGACGGACCGCATTGTGCTGTTTGCCAGCAACGGCAAGGCCTACACGCTGAAGGCCGAGCTGATTCCGCGCGGCCGGGGCGATGGCCAGCCGGTGCGGCTGCTGCTGGATATCGGCACGGATGACAGCATCCTCACCGCGCATGTGCACAAGGATGCCACGCGGTTTCTGCTGGCCAGCGAGGATGGCAAGGGCTTTTTGGTGAAGGGCGAGGAGATGCTGGCCGAGAAGCGCACCGGCAAGCAGGTGCTGGTGCCCGAGGTGGGCAAGCGCGCCATGCTGTGCGTGCCGGCCGAGGGCGATACCGTGGCGGTGATTGGCAGCAACCGGAAGCTGCTGGTGTTTCCGGCCGAGCAATTGCCGGAGATGACGCGCGGGCGCGGCGTGCAGTTGCAGACCTACCGCGATGGTGGGCTGGCCGATGTGCAGGTGTTTGAGGCCAAGGTGGGGCTGCGCTGGAAATACGGTAGCGGCACGCGGCAGGAGACGGATTTGCGCGAATGGCGTGGCAACCGGGCCGGCGCGGGCAAGCAGCCGCCGCAGGGCTTTCCGCGCAGCAACCGGTTTGAGGGGTAGGGCTGGGCTACAGCGGGCGCCGGTTTGGCGGTGCCTGGGGCTTCAGCCCGCGGTGGCGGGTTGGGCCGGGGTGGCTTCCAGCAGGGTGTCGTCGGCGGCGAGTTCGCGCCAGGCGCCGCCGAGCAGGACTTCGCTGGGCTGGAAGCGGGCCTTGTAGGACATCTTGCGGCTCTCGGGCACCCAATAGCCCAGGTACACATAGGGCAGGCCCAGGGCGCGGGCGCGGTCCACCAGCCAGAGGATGGCCAGGGTGCCGAGGCTGCGGCGCGTCTCATCCGGGCTGAAGAAGCTGTATACTGCGGAAAGGCCGTCGCCGAGCCAGTCGGTCAGGCAGGCGCCGAGGAGCTTGTCATCCGGCGTGCGGAACTCGACCACGCCGCTGGTGATGGGCGTGTCCTCGACCATGGCGCGGTAGTCGTAGAAGCCCATCGCGGCCATGTCGCCATCGCCGTGCCGGGCGCGCTGGTAGCGCTGGAACAGAGCGAATTGCTCGGCGGTGGCGCGGGCCGGCATCTCGGCGCCGAAAATGTCGGGGTTCAGCTTGCTGATCTTGCGCTGGGCGCGGTTGGGCTGGAAGGCGGCCACCCGGATGCGGATGGGGATGCAGGCGTTGCAGCCCGGGCAGACCGGGGAATAGGCAATGTTGTGGCTGCGGCGGAAGCCGGCGCGGGAGAGGCGGTCATGCAGCGCCTCGGCATCGGGGCCGGCGAGTTCGGTCACGACCTTCCGCTCGGTCCTGCCGGCCAGATAGGGGCAGGGCAGCGGGGCCGTGGTGTAGAAGAATTGCGGGCGGCGGTTGGGTCGTTGCAGCATTCCGGCCCAGTGTCGTCGGGCGGGGCGTTGGAATCAACCACCCGCTTGGGGGTGGCGACAATTCCATTCAGGGCGAGAGGCTGAGGCGGCCGGAGATGGCCTCTGGCTCGCGGGTCAGGCGGAGCGGTTCGCCGTCTCGCCAGCGTTCCAACTGGTTGCCCCAATGCGGGGAAAGCGGGTGGCCGGATTGGCCTGTCGCGATGATGGCCAGGGTGGTCTCGGGGTTGGCCAGGTCTGCCACCAGGCGCAGGCCGGCGCCGTGGACATGGCGGAAGCTGCCGCCGCGCATGCCGCCGCGATTGATGGTTTCGCCGTCTCCGGCGGTGACGGCTTCCAGCCGGGTGAGGCGGCCGAGGAGGGGGATGGCGCTGAGGAAGGGATGGTCGAAGCGGGCGATGTGCTGGCTGCCCCAGCGCCAGGCCACGGGGTCTCGGCCGGCGCTGGCCTGGAGTTCGGTGACCGCCTGGTCCAGCGCGCGGGCGGCCAGGGTGGCGCAATTGCCGCCACACCAGCGGGCGGCCAGGGCGGGTTGGGTCAGCAGGCTGGCAATGAACTCGGCGCGGTGGCCCCATTCGCCGGCCGGCATGCCGCCAGCGGCCTGGGCCAGGGTGGCGAAGTGATGCGCCCAGGCGTTGAAGATCAGCGGCTGCGGCAGGGGGGCGGCCATGTCGCCGTCCCAGGCGGTCAGCAGGTTCAGCGCCACGGCGGCGGCGCCGGTGGGGTGCAGGCCGCGCAGCAGGCCGCCTTCGGCCAGGGCGGTGCGGGCGAGCAGGGAGACGCTGTCCATCTGGATGGCGGCCATGGCGGTGGCGTCGAGCTTGCCGGCGGCTTCCAGGCGTTCACCGATGCGGCGGAAGCGGTCCTCGCCGAACCAGTCGCGGCCCATGAAGACCGGGAAGTTTGGCGGCGCGGTGCGGTTGTTGCCATTGGCCAGGGCTTCGCTGGCCGGGTTTTCGGTGGCGGGCAGGGCCTCGGGGGCGGCGAAGCCGGTCCAGTCGTGGCTGCCATCATGTCCGGGGACGGGCTGGCTGCCGTCTCCGGCGCGGCGCAGCGGCACGCGGCCGGTGGTGAACATGCCGATACTGCCCGCGGCGTCGGCGGCGATGAGGTTCTGCACCGGGCTGGAGATGGCGGCGGCGGCGGTGCGGGCCTCGGCCAGGGTATGGGCGCGGTTGAGGGCGAGCAGGCCGGCGGCGGCGGTGTCTCCGGCGGCGAGGCCGGCCGAGGCGAGGGCGAGGATGCGGCCGTTATGGCTGGGGTCGAGGTCGGAGATCACCGGGCCGTGGCGGGTTTCGCGCACGCGGAGTTCCACCGGCTCGGCGCCGCGGACCAGGATGCGTTCCTCGGCAACGCCGAAGGGGCGGGGGCCGTCGGGGGTTTCGTAGAGGTCGGTGCCGGCGGGGCGTTCGATGAAGAGGTCCTGCGTGTCGGCGCCGTTATTGGTGAAGCCCCAGGCCAGGCGTTCATTGCGGCCGATGACGATGAAGGGCACGCCGGGGCTGGTAGCGCCGGCCAGCATGCGGCCGCCCGGGAGATCGATGCGGGCGAGGTACCAGAGGATGGGGGCGCTGAAGCCCAGATGCGGGTCATTCGCCAGCAAGGGGCGGCCAGTGGCGCTGCGGCTGCCGGTGACCGCCCAGGAATTGCTGGCGGAATCGGGCAAGGTGAAGGGCTCGGGGAAGCGGGGCAGCAGGGCGGCGAGGCGGCTGAGGTGCGCGGCTTCCGGTAATGCACCCTGGCGCTGGGGGGCGGCTTCGGGCGCGGGCTCGGCGGCGGGCGGCGTGGGCAGCGGGGCGGCGAAGGGCCAGTCGGGCCGGCCGGGGCCGGGCTGGGCGGGCC
>CANFIE010000308.1 GCA_947446625.1 Acetobacteraceae bacterium
GCAGGGGGCGGGGATTGGACATGCGCGCGGGTTAGGCCTGCTGGCGCGGCGGGGCAAGCGGCGCGTGGGGATTTGCGGCGGGGCAGGCTCGGGCTATGGCTGGGGCATGAGGATTGCCCGAGACCTGCCCAGCCTGCGCGCCGAACTGGCCCGCCTGCCCGCCATTGCCCTGGTGCCCACCATGGGCGCCCTGCATGAGGGGCATCTTTCCCTGGTACGGCAGGGGCGGAGCGAGGCCGGGGCGGTGGTGGCCTCGATTTTCGTCAACCCGTTGCAGTTCAACGCCAGCGATGATCTGGCGCGCTATCCGCGCGACGAAGCCGGCGACCTGGCGCTGCTGGAGGCGGCCGGTTGCGACCTGGCCTGGCTGCCCGGCGTGGCCGACATGTACCCGGAAGGCCGCGCCACCACCATTGAGGTGGGCGGCCCGGCCGAGGGCTGGGAAGGGGCGCATCGGCCCGGGCATTTCCGCGGCGTGGCCACGGTATGCGCCAAGCTGTTCCTGCAGACCGGCGCCAGCGTGGCGCTGTTTGGCGAAAAGGACTGGCAGCAGGTGCAGGTGGTGCGGCGCATGGCGCTGGACCTGGACGTGCCGACGCGGATTCTGCCCTGCCCCACGGTGCGGGAGGCGGATGGGTTGGCGATGTCGTCCCGCAACCGGTTTTTGAGCCCGGCTGAGCGCGCCCTGGCGCCGACGCTATATGCCGAGATGCAGCGCGTGGTGGCCGGTGCCAGCCTGGCCGAGGGCTGGGCGCGGCTGGAGGCGGCCGGGTTTGGCGTGGACTATCTGGCGCTGGTGGAGCCGGAGACGCTGCGCGAAACCGCGGCCCGGCCGGCGCGGCTGATTGCGGCGGCTCGGTTGGGCAATGTGCGGCTGCTGGACAACATGGCGGCGTGACGCGCCGGCTTTACACACTGGCCCCGCAGGCTAGAACCGCAGGCGAGCGAGGGGGAATGGTGCATGGCTGATCTGAGCCAGATGTTTGATGTGCTGGTGGTGGGTGGCGGCAATGCCGCGCTATGCGCCGCCATTACGGCGCGCAAGCTGGGCGCCAGCGTGGTGGTGGCGGAACATGCGCCGAAATCCATGCGCGGCGGCAACAGCCGGCACACCCGCAACCTGCGCGCCCTGCACCCCGGCCCCACCGAAGTGCTGACCGAAAGCTATCTTGAGGAAGAATACTGGGACGACCTGCTGCGCGTGACCAAGGGCAAGACCGACGAGCACTTGGCGCGCACCTGCATTCGCGCCAGCCAGCATGCGCCGGGGTTTTTGGCGGAATGCGGCGTGGTATTCCAGCCCTCGCTCTCGGGCACGCTGTCGCTTTCGCGCACCAATGCCTTCTTCCTGGGTGGCGGCAAGGCGCTGGTGAATGCGCTGTACCGCACGGCTGAAAAGCTGGGCGTGGTGATTCTGTATGACACCGAGGTGCAGAAGCTGAAGGTGGAGGATGGCTTCTTCCGCGAAGCTATCGTCAGCCTGCGGGGCTTCCCCGGGGTTATTCGCGCCAAGACCGTGGTGGCCTCGGCTGGTGGCTTCCAGGCCAACCGGCAATGGATGCGGGAATACTGGGGTGATGCGGCCGACAACTTCCAGATTCGCGGCACGCCCTATGCCCAGGGCACGGTGCTGAAGGATATGCTGGCCGGCGGTGTGCAGCAGGTGGGCGACCCCACGCAGTTCCACGCCGTGTGCAACGACGCGCGTTCCCCGATGGAAGATGGCGGGCTGGCGATGCGGCTGGACTGCACGCCGTTCAGCATTGTGGTGAACAAGAATGTGGAGCGCTTCTACGACGAGGGCGAGGATACTTGGCCGAAGCGCTACGCCATTTGGGGCCGCCTGATCGCGCAGCAGCCCGACCAGCGCGCCTTTGCCATTACCGACAGCAAGGCGGTGATGAACTACCTGCCCAGCGTGTTCCCGCCGATGAAGGCGGACAGCATTGCCGAATTGGCCGGCATGCTGGGGCTGGATGCCGGCAAGCTGGAGAAGGTGGTGGCCGATTACAACGCCACTGTGCAGCCGGGCGAGTTCAACGGCCAGGTGCTGGATGGCTGCCGCACCGAGGGGCTGACGCCGCCAAAATCCAACTGGGCGCGCAAGATCGACACCGCGCCCTTCATTGGCCACCCGATGATGCCGGGGATCACCTTTACCTTCCTGGGTGTGAAGGTGACCGACAAGGCGCGGGTGATGATGGCCGATGGCAAGCCGGCGGCGAACATCTTCGCCAGCGGCGAGATCATGGCCGGCAACATTCTGGGCCAGGGATATCTGGCCGGGTTCGGCATGACGATTGGCACCGTGTTCGGCCGGTTGGCCGGGGAATCGGCGGCGCGCGCCAGCCGCAATGAGGGAGCCGCCTGATGGCGCTGGAAACCGAAAACACCGCCGAAGCCCAGCGCCACATGGCCGTGTGCAATGCCTGCCGCTATTGCGAGGGCTATTGCGCCGTATTCCCGGCCATGACGCTGCGCCGCGAGTTCACCGCCGGCGACCTGCAGCACCTGGCCAACCTGTGCCACAACTGCAAGGGCTGCTACCAAAGCTGCCAATACGCGCCGCCGCATGCCTTCGGCATCAACATCCCCGCCACCTTCGCCACCATTCGGCAGGAGAGCTACGCCGAATACGCCTGGCCGCCGGCGATGGGCCGGGTGTTCGCGCGCAGCGGCACCGTGGTTTCGCTGCTGATGGCGCTGGGCGTGGCGCTGGCGCTGGTGCTGGCCGCGGTGCTGCAGGAACCGGGCGTGCTGTACGGCGCGCATACCGGGCCGGGCGCCTTCTACAAGGTTATTCCGTGGTGGCTGATCACCACGCTGGCCGGGGCCACGCTGGGCTTTTCGGTGCTGGCGCTGACGGTAAGCGCGGTGCGCTACTGGCGCGGCACCGGCAGCAAGACCGGGCCGCTGGTGGCGCCGGTGGCCGAAGCCTCGGTTGATATCCTGACGCTGCGCAACCTGGGTGGCGGCGGCCATGGCTGCAATGACCTGGATGAGGGCTTCTCGACCCATCGGCGCTGGTCGCACCAGGCGCTGATGTATGGGTTTATGCTGTGCTTCGCCGCCACCAGCGTGGCCACGGTGTATGACCACTTCCTGGGGCTGGAAGCGCCCTACCCCTTCTTCAGCGTGCCGGTGCTGCTGGGCACCGTGGGTGGCGTGCTGATGATGCTGGGCGTGGCCGGGCTGACCTGGGTGAAGGTGGTAACCGACCCCGGCCCGGTGGCCAAGCATCTGGCGGGTGGCGAGTTCGCGCTGCTGGCGCTGCTGTGGCTGGTGGCCGCAACGGGGCTGCTGCTGCTGGCCATTCGGCATACCGGGGCCATGGGCGTGCTGCTGGCCATTCACCTGGGGCTGGTGTTGGCGCTGTTCGTGGCGCTGCCCTACTCCAAGATGGTGCATGGGCTGTATCGCGGGCTGGCGCTGTTCCGCGCCGCGCGTGAGAAGCGGACGATGACGGCGGTGGCGGATTGAAGGGTTAGCCCTTCACCGCCAGCACCATCCCGACAAGTATCAGGCCGAAGGCGACGAGTTGCCGCAGGCCGAGGGGTTCGCCGAGCATCAGGTTGGCGCTGATCAGCCCCATGAGGGGTGAGATCAGGCTGCCCTGGGTACAGATATGCGCCGGCAGGCGGCGCAGCGCGGCGAACCAGGCCAGGTAGCTCAGGCACAATGGCAGCGTGGCCATGTAGCCGATGATGAGCCAGCCCTGGGTGGAGACCTCCGCCATGTGCGGGGTCTCGAACAGCAGGGCGCCAAACAGCAGCGGCAGCATGCCCAGCGCCACCTGCCACACCACGCCGGCCGCCGGGGCCATGGCCAGGGGGCGGCGCTTGGTGAGCACAGTGCCCAGCGCGAAGCAGATGCTGGCCGAGAGGCAGAGCAGCACGCCGGGCAGCTTTTCCATGCCGATGTTGATGCCCTTGGCCGACATGATGAGCACCACCCCGCCCAGGCCGCAGGCCACCGCCAGCAGGCGCATGGGCGTGGGCCTTTCGCCCAGCACCGGCCAGGCGAGCAGGGCCGACCAGACCGGCATGGTGTAGGTGATGACCACGCCCTCGGTGGCGTCGAGCCATTGCAGCGCCAGGCTGACCAGGCCCATCCAGGCGGTGATGTTGAGCAGGGCCAGCAGGGTGATGCGCGGCCACAGCCCCGGCGGCACCCGCAGCGAAACCCCACTGGCCCGCACCATGATGGCGAGGAACAGCGCCGCCGCCAGCCCGGCATAGGCGCGGGCGGTGAAGGGCGGCACTTCCTGCAGCAGCAGTTTCAGCGGCGCCCAGTTGGAACCCCAGCCGACCACGGCAAAGAGCAACAGGGCGAGGCCGCGCACATCCAGGCGCGGGCGAAGGGGAAAGACTGACATTGGAGCGTGATCACTTCGTACTGCAGCGCTCACGCTCCAGCATATTGTTGGCGCGACTGATTCACGGCCTGCGGCGTAACCGCCTTGGCCGACCAGGCGCGCGGCAAGGCTAGGCCCTGGCGGTCAATCGGGGAACCCGGCCTGGGCACGTAGTTCGGCGGGGCTGTGGCCGGCCTGGCGCAGGGCGCGCAGGCTGGGGGCGCCGTCTCGCTTGGCCAGGCGGCGGCCGCTGGGGTCCAGCAGCAGGGGGTGATGGGCGTAGGCGGGCTCGGGCCAGCCGTGCAGTACCTGCAACAGGCGGTGGAGTTGGGTGGCGGGCTTCAGGTCCGCGCCCCGGGTTACCAGGGTGATGCCCTGGGTGGCGTCGTCGTGGCAGACGCAGAGGTGATAGCTGGCCGGGGTTTCCTTGCGGGCCAGCACCACGTCTCCGAATGCCGCGGGGGTGCAGCGCAGCCGGCCCTCCCCGGCTTCATGGAAGCTGAGGGGGCCGGGGATTTCACGCAGGGCGGCGGCCATGTTCAGGCGAAGGGCATAGGGCAGGCCGGCGGCGATTTTCTCGGCGCGCTGGGCGGTGCCAAAGGCGCGGCAGGTGCCAGGGTAGAGCGGGCCTTCCGGACCATGCGGGGCGCTGGCGGAAGCGGCGATCTCGGCCCGGGTGCAGAAGCAGGGGTAGAGCAGGCCGCGTGCCTCCAGCCCGGCCAGGGTGGTGCGATATTCGGCGAAGTGCCGGGACTGCACGCGCACCGGGCCATCCCAGTCCAGCCCCAGCCAGTGCAGATCCTCCTCAATGGCCGCAGCGTATTCCGGGCGGCAGCGGGTGGGGTCGATATCCTCCAGCCGCAGCAGGAAGCGGCCGCC
>CANFIE010000309.1 GCA_947446625.1 Acetobacteraceae bacterium
CACTGCGGTGCCGCAAGGCCAGGAATTGGCGGCGGTGGAGCGCTATATGAATGGGCTGGACAGCCTGAAGGGCCGCTTCCTGCAGCTGTCGGACCGTGGCGCCGTGGCCCAGGGTACCGCCTGGATTGTTCGCCCCGGCCGCATGCGTTTTGAGTATGACCCGCCCGAGCCGCTGCTGCTGGTGGCCAATGGCGGGCAGTTTTTCCACTACGACCGTGAATTGCGTCAGCCGAGCATCGTGCCCACCTCCAGCACGCCGCTTGGCCTGCTGTTGCAGGAGAATATGAGCTTCTCCAGCCCCGATGTGACGGTAACCGAGGTGGAGCACAGCCAGGGCTTCATCCGCATTACCCTGCATCGCGCCGGCCAGCCCGCCGAAGGCCGGCTGACGATGGTGTTCGCCGACAGCCCGGTGGAACTGCGGCAATGGCTGGTGGTGGACGCGCAAGGGCGCGAAACCCGGGTGACGCTGTCGGAGCTGCAACGCGGCGGGCGCTACCCAAGCCTGTTGTTCGAGTTCAACAACCCGATATTTCGTGAGCAATTGGGCATTCAGTGACGCCCTTATGCGCAAATGGCATGCCGGCATCGCCCCGGCATGCCATTCCGTGTCTTGATCACGCCACAAAGCCGGGCAAATCTCTCATCCCATGAAACCGCTCATCGGAATTTCTTGCTGCGTCAAGGGATTCGGCATCTTTAACACCCCGAACCACGCCGCGTCGGACAGTTATGTCCGCGTCGTGCTCGGCCCTGTGGCGGGTGTGCCGGTGCTGCTGCCGGCGGCCGGTGAAATGCTGGCGGAGCAGATGCTGCCCCGGCTGGATGGGCTGATCCTCACCGGGAGCCGCTCCAACGTGCATCCCGACAATTATCAGGGCCCCAGCCACGCCGAGGGCACGCCCGAGGACACCCAGCGCGACAGCACCACCCTGCCGCTGATCCGCGCCGCCATTGCCGCCGGCCTGCCGCTGCTGGCCATTTGTCGCGGCTTCCAGGAACTCAACGTGGCGCTGGGTGGCAGCCTGGACCAACGCATCCAGGACCTGGAAGGCCGGATGGACCATTCCACGCCTTCAGACCAGCGCTTCCCCCGGGTGCGCACCGCCAAGGCGCACAGCATGCGGCTCACCCCCGGCAGCCTGCTGGCTCGCATTGCCGGCGCCGAGACCATTCCGGTGAACAGCCTGCACAACCAAGGTGTGCGCCGCCTGGCCCCGCGCCTGGTGGCCGAAGGCTGGGCGCCTGATGGCACGGTGGAAGCCGTGCGCGTGCAGGACTCCGCCGGCTGGGCCTATGGCGTGCAGTGGCACCCGGAATATGACTGGGAACGCGATGCCGTCAGCCGCGCCATCTTTGAGGAATTCGGCACCGCCTGCGCGGCCTGGGCAGCGGCACGCGGGCATGGCGCCAAACTGGCCCAGGCGGCCGAGTAACCAGCGTCGGGCGCATGGCTCGCTGGCGTTAATGTCATGTAATCTGGTTTTGCTTCGGTGAAGCCACCGCGCTAAGCTTGCCATGCTGGCCAGTCAAATGGCCGGCGGTCGCCTGCCGATTCCCCCATCGCTGCGACCGTTGCTTCCGATTGGAAACGACAACAACGGCGCCCGGACACCCCCCTGTCCGGGCGCTATTTGTTTCTGCACTATTCTTTAGCCACGCTTCTTAAGATTTAACTTTCACTTCGCCGCGCTCAGCCTTGTCCCGGGGGCTACCATTCGGGCCGGCGGCGCGGTATGGCCGAGGCTTACGCCGCTCTGCGCGGCCTTGGCCTGGGGGATGGCTGCGACATGTCGGTGTTCAAGGGTTTCACCGGGCGGCTCTATCGCAAATTCCTGCATAAGTACTATCGCAACGACCTTTGGCTGGACCTGTGCCTGCGCGCCAAGGCCGATACGCTGGACTATATCGAGGCCCATATGCTGGCCGCCCAGGTGCTGGAGGACCGGTTGGACCTGCTGCGCTTCGCACTCTCCCGCGCGCCGGAATCCGGGCTGGTGCTGGAATTCGGCGTGGAAAAGGGTGCCTCCATCCGCTGGCTGGCCCAGCACACACCGCGCACCGTGCATGGCTTTGACAGTTTTCGCGGCCTACCGAATGACTGGCGCGGCACCAAGGAAGCCGCCGGCAAGTTCGACATGGCGGGCAAGCTGCCCAAGGTGCCGGGCAATGTTCAACTGCATGTCGGCTGGTTCAATGAGACGATTCCGCCCTTTCTGGCGGAGAACAACGGCCCCATTGCCCTGCTGCACGTGGATTGCGACATCTACGAAAGCACGGTCACCATCTTCCAGAACCTGGAAACCCGGCTGGGGCCGGGCACGGTCATCGTGTTCGACGAATACTACAACTACCCCGGCTGGCGCCTGCATGAGCACAAGGCCTTTGCCGAATGGCTGGCCGCCACCGGCCGCACCTACCGCTACCTGGGCTACGCGGCCGAAAAGGGCCATGTTGCCGTTGTTCTGACCTGAAGGAGCTGCCCTGCATGTCCGAGTACGTCGTTGCCCCGCCTGCCATCTCCGCCGTGCCCATCAAGGGCAGCAGCGCGATGTTCCCGGTGCGCCGCATTTTCTGCGTGGGCCGCAACTATGCCGAGCACGCCATTGAGATGGGCAGCGACCCGACTCGCGAGCCGCCCTTCTACTTCGCCAAGCCGGCCGACGCGCTGGTGATCAACGATGCCGACATGCCCTACCCGAGCATGAGCAAGAGCCTGCACCACGAGATGGAGCTGGTGGTCGCGATCGGCACCGGCGGCAGCAACATCAGCGTGGCCGACGCGCTGAAGCATGTGTGGGGCTATTGCTGTGGCCTGGACATGACCCGGCGCGATTTGCAGAACGAGGCCAAGAAGACCGGCCGCCCCTGGGACATGGGCAAGGGCTTTGACCATTCCGCCCCCATGGGCGCCCTGGTGCCGGCCGCCGGCGTGGACCCTGCCAAGGGCAAGATTGAGCTGAAGGTGAACGGCAAGGTCACCCAGACCTCCGACCTCTCCAAGCTGATCTGGAGCGTGCCCGAGGTGATCTCCAACCTCTCGCACCTGGTGCGGCTGGAACCTGGCGACCTGATCATGACCGGCACGCCTGAGGGTGTGGCCGCCGTAGTGAAGGGCGATGTGCTGGAAGGCTTCGTCGAGGGCGTAGGCACCGTGACGACGAAGATCGTCTGACCCCATGACAAAGCAGCCCGCCGCGCCGGCCATCACGAAGGAAACGGCGCGCCGGAGCCTGCGCATCGCCACCTGGAACATCAACAGCGTCCGCCTGCGGCATCCGCTCATCGCCAGCATTGTCGCTGAGCTGGCGCCCGATGTGCTGTGCCTGCAGGAAACCAAGTGCCCGGATGAGCACCTGCCGGTGGCGGAGCTGCAGGCGCTCGGCTTCCCGCATGTCTCGGCCCGGGGCATGAAGGGCTATAACGGCGTGGCAGTGCTCTCACGCCTGCCGTTTGAAACCCGCGCCGCCGACCCCGACTGGTGCGGCAAGGGCGACTGTCGCCATTTGGGCGTAACGCTGGACGCCCCTGGCGGCCCGGTGGACCTGCATGATTTCTACGTGCCCGCTGGTGGCGACGTGGCTGACCGCACGGTGAACGAAAAATTCGCCCATAAGCTGGACTTCATTGCCGAGGCCACCGCCTGGGCCGCCGCCCATGCCAGCACGCCCCGCCGCGTGATGGTGGGGGACCTTAACATTGCGCCGCTGGAGCATGATGTCTGGAGCCACAAGCAGCTGCTGGATGTGGTCAGCCACACCCCGGTAGAGGTGGAAGCACTGACCCGCTGGATGCAGCAGGGCATGTGGCACGACGCGCTGCGCCATTTCGTGCCCGCCGACCAGAAGCTGTACACGTGGTGGAGCTACCGCGCGAAGGACTGGCAGGCCGCCGACCGTGGCCGCCGGCTGGACCATGTGTGGTGCAGCCCCGACCTGGCAGGCGGGCTGCAACGCCACGCCATCCTCAAGGCAGCACGCGGCTGGGAAAAAGCCAGCGACCACGTGCCGGTGATGGTGGAGTTCTCGCTGTAGCGTTGTTGGGGAGACTGATTCACCGCTCCGGCGATTCCGCCTGCGCGGATCAGGCTCCAGTCAAAGCCCCGGCACCCCGCAGCGGGCACCGGGGCCGCGCCCATCAGCGGAAGGGAATGGCGTACATCAGCCCGCCCTGGTTCCACAGGCCGTTCAGCCCGCGGCGCAGCTTCAGCGGGCTGCCCTGGCCAACATGGCGCTCGAAGATCTCGCCGTAATTGCCAACCGCCCGAATCGCGTTCAGCGCCCAGCCATTCTCCAGCCCCAGATGCTTGCCGAACTCACCCGTGGTGCCCAGCAGGCGCTGGATGGTGGGGTTTTGGCCGGCGGCCTGGGCCTGGGCATTCGCCTGGGTCACGCCGTATTCCTCGGCCTCAATCAGCGCGCCGTGGATCCAGGCAATGGTGTTGGTCCACTGGATATCGCCATTGCGGGTGAACGGCCCCAGCGGCTCCTTCGAGATGGTTTCCTCCAGCACCTGGTAGGCGGCGGGGTCGCGGGCGCTGGTCAGCGCACCGGCCAGGGCCGAGGCATCCTGCGTCATGGCGTCGCAGCGGCCGGCGTAGAAGGCCTCATGCATCGTGTCCACGCGCTCAAATACCACCGGGCTGAAGCGCAGGTTGCGGGCGCGGAACACGTCGCCCAGGTTCAGCTCATGCGTGGTGCCCTGCGCCACGCAGATGGTGGCGCCGTTCAGCCCGGCCACGTTGCGCACATTGGCGTCGCGCCGCACGGCAAAGCCCTGGCCGTCGTAGAAGTTCACCGGCCCCTGGGTCAGCCCCAGCGAGGTGGCGCGCACGAAGGTTTGGGTGGAGTTGCGGAACAGCACGTCAATCTCACCGGTTTGCAGCGCGGTGAAGCGCGCCTGGGCGGTGAGCGGCACGAAGCGCACCTTGCTGGCATCTCCCAGCACGGCGGCAGCGGTGGCGCGGCAATAATCCACGTCCAGCCCGCGATATTCGCCGCGTGAATCCGGCGCCGAGAAGCCGGCAAAGCCCTGCGAGACGCCGCAGATCAGCGTGCCGCGCGCCTTGACCTGCGCCAGGGTTTGCTGGGCCTGCGCGATGGCGGAAAGCGATAGCGCCGCGATGGCGCCGAGGAGCCAGGTTTTCATGCGTGGGTGCTTCCTTATGCGATGCTGGTAAGGGCGGCTTCGACGGCATCGCCGAAGATGCCCACAATGGTGTCGATCTC
>CANFIE010000310.1 GCA_947446625.1 Acetobacteraceae bacterium
AAGGCGCAGCTCACGGCATTGCCGGCGCGGTCAAACACCGCCAGCGCGGCGCTGGCCGGCAACGGGCCGGTGCCGGCGGCGGGCACCTGGGCGCTCATCAGCGCCTCGGCAGCACCACCCTGGCGGCGCCAGGCGGCGGCCACGGACTGGCCGCGGCTGCCAGCGGCTTCCACTGACTGACCATCCTTCAGCGCCTGATAGGCGGCGGCGGCGGCCAGGCCACCATCGGCCGGCAGCGGCAGGAAGGCCACGCGGTCGCCATTGCGGCCGGGCAGAATCTGCGGCGCGCCCACCCGGGGCAGCGCAGTCGGACCGCGCATTTCATCCAGGTTCAGGTTGCCACCCACGGGGCGAGAGGCTTCCTCCAGCCGGCGGGCCAGCAGGCCCTGGTGCATGTCACCCACCCCGGCCAGTCGCAGCTGGTTCAGCGTGGTGGCCAGCAGCGGCTGCACCAGGGTATCGCCCTGGCGCTTCACCCCGCCATCAGGCCGGGCGAACACGGTACGGGCGCCCGGGTCGGCCAGCAGGGGGGCGCCAACGGCGGCCAAATCCTCGGCCAGACCACGGCTCACCGGTGTGCCGAAGCGGGCCAGTTGCTCGGCCGGGGCCATCAGTTCCTCGAACGGCCGGCCCGGCAGGCGGGTGTAGAGCGCAAACAGGCCACGGCCGAACATCGGCACGGCGGCGGGGCGGTCTGCCCCGGCCGGGGCGCTGGCGCGGGCGCCAGGCTGGAACAGCACCGCCTCAACCGCATTCTTCTTCTGGTCGAACACCAGGCAGGCGCCGCCGCCACCCAGGCCAACCCGGCTCGGCAGCGTCACGCTCATCACGAAGGCGGCGGCCACGGCGGCATCGGTGGCGGTGCCACCAGCCGAGAGCACTTCCCGCGCTGCCAGCCCCGCTGCCGGGTCCTCAGAGGCCACGCCACCCAGGAAGCCACGGACATAGCCCGACTGGCCAACCGGCACGCCGGGGCCAAACATCCCGCCCGAGCCGCAGCCCGACAGGGTCAACGCCATCAATCCGGCCACCGCGCGGAAGCCGGCCGAAGCCCGGAGCCCCCGCTGCGCCCCAGCAGGCGTGTTCAGACCGGGATTGCTTTGAGCCATGCTGTTCATGCGGCGGTCCTGCTGCCCCTAATGCGGCTATACTCAGCGGCGAATAGACGCCTTCGCGACCAGCGGCAACAGGGCGCGCATCCGGGCTGGCCCCGGCGCGCCGGTTCCGTGATGATGCGCCGGCCCTGAAGGAGCCCGCCATGCCCTTGTTGCTCAACCGCCTGCTGGCTCCGGCCCTGCTGGTGCTGCCCCTGCTGATGCTCCCCCTGCTGGCCCCGGCCGGCACCGCCCGCGCCCAGGGCTTGAATGCCCAGCGCTTCAGCGCCGCGCAACGGCAGGAAATCATCGCCATTGTGCGCGACGCCCTGCGGCGGGACCCAACCCTGCTGCGCGATGCCCTGGCCGCGCTGGAGACCGAAGAGCAGCAGGGCCGCGAGGGCCAGGTCCGCGCCGCCATCGCCGCCCGTGCCGCCGCGCTGTTCCGCGACGCAGCCGACCCGGTGCGCGGCAACCCGGCTGGCGCCATCACGCTGGTGGAGTTCTTCGACGCCCGCTGCCCTTACTGCAAGCGCATGATCCCGGCGCTGAACGAACTGGTGCGCCGCAACCCCGATGTGCGCGTGGTGCTGAAGGACATGCCGATTCTGGGCGCCAACAGCACCCTGGCCAGCCGCGCCCTGCTGGCCGCCCAGCGCCAGGGCAAATACCACGAATATCACGATGCCGTGCTGAGCCTGCGCGAGGAGCCGACCGAGCCGGTGTTGCAGCGCGAGGCCGAGCAACTGGGGCTGAACTGGATCACCATGCTCCGCGACATGGCCGACCCGGCGGTGCAGCGCCGGCTGGATGCCACCCTGGCGCTGGCCCGCGAATTGGGCGTGGAGGGCACCCCGGCCTTCATCATCGGAGACCGCCTGGTGCCCGGCGCGGTGGATCTGGCCGGACTGGAAGCCCTGGTGGCCGCGGCCCGCGCGCCGGTGCGGTAGAACATCATGCGCCCCGTGGGGCGCATTTCGGGCGCTGCAACCTTTTGATGGCAGGCCTCAGGCGGCCAGCGGGTCGGCCCCGAAGGTGTTGGGCCCCCGGGTGCCGCAGCTACAAAACCACACGAGATAGAGGCCCATCACTCCTACCCAGGCCAGCACCGCCAGCCCAAGCACGGCGGCACCAATGCCCGAGAGGCCACCACCATTCGGGGCGCCGATGGTGAGCGCCCCGGTTGCCGCCCCCACCGCGAACAAGGCGCCCGTGGGCAGCATCAGCCACCAGCCGGAACGCTCGGTATCATGCAGGCGGCGCACCGCAACCGCCAGGCTGGGCAGGAAGGTGCCGATATTCCAGGCACTGCCCAGCGGGCCGGGCACCCCCTCGGCCATGCCGCCCTCAAGCCCATGCAGCACGGCGCTGACCACCATGTTGAACAGCATCCACAGCCAGTATTCGCTGCGCGCGGCCCGGCCCTGGAAGCCAACATACTGCCGAAAGCACGACTTCACCGCGTCCCAGAAATTCATCCCCGGCTTTCCCTTATTTGCTTGGCTGCCATAGCATAGCCAGGCCGGGCTGGCCGGCGAAAGCCCAACGAAAGGCCCGCGCATGCCGCATTTCATCTGTACCACCTGCGCCACCCAATTCGCCGAGGCCGCCGCCCCGCCGCCCGCCTGCCCGATTTGCGAGGATGAGCGGCAATACGTGCCGGCGCGTGGCCAGGGCTGGACCACCCTGCCCGCCCTGCAACGCGCCCACAGCATGGGCTGGCGAGAGGTGGCCCCCAACCTGCTGGCGCTGCGCCCCATGCCAGCCCTGGGCATAGACCAGCGCGCCCTGCTGCTGCGCACCCCCGCCGGCAATGTGCTGTGGGACTGCCTGGGCCTGCTGGACCCGGCGACGGTGGATCTCATCAAGGGCCTGGGCGGGCTGGCGGCCATCGCCATCAGCCACCCGCATTATTACGGCTGCATGGTGGAATGGAGCCGCGCCTTCAACGCCCCGGTATGGCTGCACACCGCCGACCAGGCCCATGTGATGCGCCCCGACGCCGCCGCCCTGCGCTTCTGGGAAGGCGAGGAAATGCCGCTGCTGCCCGGCGTCACGCTGCATCGGCTGGGCGGCCACTTTGCCGGCGCCACCGTGCTGCATTGGGCCGACGGTGAGGGCGCGCTGCTCTGCGGCGACATTCTGCAGGTGCTGCCCGACCGCAAGTTCATCGGCTTCATGCGCAGCTACCCCTGCCTGATCCCGCTGCCCCCGGCCGAGGTGGCGCGCATGGCGGCGCGCTGCGCGGCGCTGCGGTTCGAGGCGATCTACGGCGCCTTCCATGAGCGCGAGATTGTGCGGGGCGCCCAGGCCGCCATTGCCAAAAGCGCCACCCGCTACGCCGCCTGGGTGCAGGGAATGGTGGAACCATGACATTATTGTGCTATGCAGCATTCCCCCCAGGCGCAACATCGCCGTGCCCATGAAGGAGCAAGCGATGCGCATCAGCGCCGGCTGCGAATTGATCTACGACTGCCCTCAGCCCACGCCGATGCTGCTGATGGTCAGCCCGCATCCCTCGCGGCATCCCACGCTGGAAGCGCCCCAAACCATCATCTGCAACCCGCCCATTCCGGTGCGGCAGTACACGGATGGCTTCGGCAATACCTGCACCCGCATCGTGGCCCCCACCGGCCGGCTGAGCCTGCGTACCGCGTTGGTAGCAGCCGATACCGGCCTGGTGGACCCGGTGCACCCCATGGCGCGCCAGGTGCCGGTGGAAAACCTGCCCGACGAGATCCTGGTGTACCTGCTGGGCAGCCATTACTGCGACACCGACCGCCTGGCCGATATCGCCTGGAAGCTGTTTGGCCAGGGCCCCACCGGCTGGGCGCGGGTGCAGTCGATCTGTGACTTCGTCCATAGCCGCATCAAATTCGGCTACGAACACGCCAGGCCGACGCGCACCGCCTCCGAGGCATTTTATGAGCAGCGTGGCGTCTGCCGCGACTACGCGCATCTGGCGGTAACGCTGTGCCGCTGCGTGAATATCCCGGCCCGCTACTGCACCGGCTTCCTGGGCGAAATCGGCATGCCGCCGCCCTATGGCCCGATGGATTTCGCTGCCTGGTTCGAGGTTTATCTGGAAGGCGCCTGGCACACCTTCGACGCACGCAACAACATCCCGCGCATCGGCCGCATCCTCATGGCGCAGGGCCGCGACGCCACCGATGTGGCCATCGCCACCACCTTCGGCCCCTGCACCCTGGCCGGCTTCAGCGTCTTCACCGACGAAGTGGAATAACAGCTAAACCCCTTGCTCCCGGCGCCGCCAAAAGGGAGCATGGGGGCATGGATATTCAGCGCTTCGATGCCCTTGTGATTGGTGCCGGCATGTCCGGTGCCACCTCTGCCGCGCAACTGGCGGCCAGCGGGCGGAAAACCGCGCTGCTGGAAGCCGAGGAAAGCGCCGGCTACCATACCACCGGGCGCTCAGCCGCCATCTGGATTCTCAACTACGGCTCGGCCGATGCGCGCATCCTCACCGGCGCCTCGCGGGCCTTCTTCGAGGCACCGCCGCCCGGCTTCACCGAGGCGACGCTGGCGCATAAGCGCGCCGTGGTCTTCATCGCCCCGCCGGAACAGCAGGCGCACATGGCGCAGATGATCACCGAGGGCCAGGGCATGGCGCCGATAACGCCAGACGCCGTGCGCGCCCTGGTGCCGGCGCTGAAGCCTGGCTACGCCGTCAGCGGCGGCATTGAGGCTGATGCCTTCGACATGGATGTGGCGGCGCTGCACCAGGGCTTTCTGCGCCAGTTGCGGCAACTGGGCGGCGCGCTGGCACTGCGCAACCGCGCCGGTCGGGTGTGGCACGGCAACGGGCTGTGGCACGCCGAAACCAGCAGCGGCGCCATCTTCGCCGCCCCGGTACTGGTCAACGCATCCGGCGCCTGGGGCGATGTTGTGGCCGAGTTGGCCGGGGTGCGCAAAATCGGCCTGCAACCCAAGCGCCGCACCGCCTGCATCATCGACCCCGGCAGCTACGACGTCACCGACTGGCCGCTGCTCGGCGATGCCGACCACAGCTGGTATGTCCGCCCCGAAGCCCGCAGCAAGCTGATGGTCTCCCCGGCCGATGAAACCGACGACACGCCGCATGACGTGCAGCCGGATGAAATGGACG
>CANFIE010000311.1 GCA_947446625.1 Acetobacteraceae bacterium
TCCGCCCCTTCCTGGAAAACTACGCCATGGATGTCGGCATTGTTGATGTCATCTGGAATGGGTTGGCCGAGAGCCTGAAGATTGCCAGCATGTGCGACGTGTATGAAGTGAACTGCGCACCGCACAACTTCTACGGCAACCTGTGCAGCATGATCAGCGCGCATTTCTGCGCCGCCATCCCCAACTTCCGCGTCATGGAAATCGATATCGACAGCGTGAAGTGGCGCGATGAATTCACCCCACCGCCGGTTATCGAGAATGGCGAGCTGATTCTGCCCACCGGCCCCGGCTGGGGCGTAGAGGTCAACGAAGCCGCCATTCGCGCCCGCGCGCCGAAGTAGAAGGAAACACCAATGCCGAAATTCACCATTGTTACCCCCAACTTCCAGGGCAACCTGGGCTACGCGCAGGAAATGCAGGGCCTGTCGGGGCTGGATGCCGAGATCATCGAGGCGCCGGACCAGGCCAGCTTCGCCCAGATGGTGAAGGGTGCCGACGCCATCTACGCCAAGGGCTGGCCGGTGGGCCGCGAGATCATCGAGAGCCTGACCAAGTGCCAGGTGATCAGCCTGGGCAGTGTGGGCGTTGACAGCATTGACGTGAAGGCCGCCACCGCCGCCGGCATTCCGGTGACCAACGTGCCGGATACCTTCATCGAGGAAGTGGCCGACCACGCCATGATGCTGCTGCTGGCCGGCTTCCGCCGCCTGATCGAGCAGGACAAGATGGTGCGCGAGGGCCGTTGGCGCGAAGGCCGCCCGGCGCTGTACAAGAATGCGCGGTTGCAGGGCCAGACGCTCGGCCTCATCAGCTTTGGCCGCGTGGCGCGTGCGGTGGCCAAGCGGGCGCAGCCCTTCGGCCTGCGCGTCATCGCCTATGATCCCTTCGTGGATGAGACGCTGATGAGCGAGTTGGGCGTGCTGCCGGCCACGCTGAACGAGGTGCTGAGCACGTCGGACTTCATCAGCATGCACGCCCCGGCGCGGCCGGAAGTGCACCACATGCTGCGCGAGGAACACTTCCGCATGATGAAGCCGACGGCGGTGTTCATCAACACCGGCCGTGGACCGACGGTGGACGAGAACGCGCTGATCAAGGCGATGCAGGAAAAGTGGATTGCCCACGCCGCGCTGGACGTGCTGGAGACCGAGCCGCCGAGCCACAACAACCCGCTGCTGCGCATGGAAACCGTGACGCTGACCGCGCATGTGGCCAGCGCCAGCGCCCGGTTTGACGATGCGCGCAAGACCCGCGTGGGGCTGGAGCTTGGCCTGGTGCTTTCCGGCAAGTGGCCGCTGAGCTGCGTGAACCCCGCCGTGCTGCAACACACCAAGCTGCGCCGCTGGCAGCCCGTTGGCATGGGCCGCGGCCCGAATTCGTAGGAGAGAGAGCATGACGAAATACGCTGTAGTTACCGGCGCCGGTTCGGGCGTTGGCCGTGCCGCCGCCCTGGCGCTGCTGGCCGATGGCTGGACCGTGGCCCTGGCCGGCCGCCGCGCCGACGCCCTGGCCGAAACCGTGGGCCTGGCCGGCAATGCCGGCCCGCGCGCCCTACCCGTGCCCACCGATGTGGGCGACCCCAACGCGGTGAACGCGCTGTTCGAGCAGTTGAAGGCCAGTTGGGGCCGGCTGGACTTCCTGTTCAACAACGCCGGCGGCAACGTGCCCGCCGGGCCGATTGAGGACCTGAAGTACGAGGATTGGGCCCGTGTGGTGCAGGTGAACCTGACCGGCAGCTTCCTCTGCGCCCAGGCCGCCTTCCGCCTGATGAAGGACCAGTCGCCGCAGGGTGGCCGCATTGTGAACAATGGCAGCATCAGCGCGCATGTGCCGCGGCCCGACAGCGTGGCCTATACCAGCACCAAGCACGCCATCACCGGCCTGACCAAGACGCTGGCGCTTGATGGCCGCAAGTACGACATCGTCTCGGGCCAAATCGACATTGGCAATGCCGCCACGCCGATGACGGCGCGCATGGCCAAGGGCGTGAAGCAGGCCACCGGCGAGTTGAAGGTCGAACCCACCTTCGACGTGACCCATGTGGGCAACAGCATCCTGATGATGGCCAACCTGCCGCTGGATGCGAATATCCAGTTCCTGACCATCGCCGCCGCCAAGATGCCCTGGATCGCGCGCGGCTGAGCTAGAGCAATATCCGTTCTGATGGAATCATCAGAACGGATTTCTTGCTCTAGTTTCAAATGGTTATAGAGCACTATGCGCCCGTCAGGGCGCATAGTGCTCTAAGCGAACGGCGGCGCGGTACCTACTGCGCCGCCACCGCCAGCGCCACCGAGGCGTTGGGCGCCTGCTGACGCAACGGCGCCACAATCTCACACACCACGCCTTCGGGGTGGAAGAAGAGCTGCACCGTGCCACCCAACTCGCGGGCCAGGCCACGTTCCAGCAGCCGGGTGCCAAAGCCGCGTGCGGCCGGCGGCCCGGGCACCGGCGGCCCGCCACTCTCCGCCCAGCGCAGCCGCAGCATCGGCGGGATGCCTTCCTGCTTTGAGGGCTCGACCAGCCAGCTCACCTCCACCCGCCCACCGGGCTGGGTCAACGCGCCATGGCGGGCGGCGTTGGTGGCCAGTTCATGCAGCGCCACGCCCAGCGGCACGGCAAAGCGCGGCGGCACGCGCAGCGGCGGACCCAGCGCCACATGGCGCGGCGTACCGCCCCCGGTGCCGTGCGGCGCCAGCGCCAGCGCCACCAACTCGCCCAGCTCCACGCCGGTCCAGCCCTCGCGGGTCAGCACGTCATGGCTGCGGGCCAGGGCCAGCAGGCGCGCCTCAAACGCCGCCCGGGCCGAAGCCGGGATGATGCCACCCGAACCCGGCGGCGCGCGCAGCGTTTGCGAGGCAATGGACTGCACTGCCGCCAGGGTGTTCTTCACCCGGTGGTTCAACTCGCCCACCGCCAGCCGCAGCCGCTGTTCGGCGCGGCGGCGCTCGGTCACGTCGCTCAGCACGCCCAGGAATTTGCCCGCGCCATCCGGCGCCCGATGCAGCGCGCCCAGGGCTTCCAGCCAGCGAATATCGCCGTCTCCGGCGCGGCGGATGCGGAATTCCAGGGTCAGCGGCGCGGCGCCGCGCAGCGCCCGGCGGAACACCCGCTTCACCTGGTCGCGGTCCTCGGGCAGCACATGTTCCAGAAAGCGCCGCCAGTCCCAATGCGCCAGCGGCGTGGGGTAGCCAAACAGCGCGTCATGCCGGGGCGAGCGTTCCACCACGCCGCTGGCCTGGTCCAACTCCCAGGCCGCCATGCCGCCGGCTTCCAGCGCCAGGCCCAGCCGGGCGCGTTCCTCGGTCAGCGCCGCGGCGGCGCGGTCGCGGCCCTCGGCGGCCTCTGCCATGCGGTCCAGCGCGCTGGCCAGGTGGTACAATTCGGGGGTCGAGCCGCTCAGCGCCGGCGCGACGCGCAGGTCGTACTGACCCAGGCTCCAGCGCTCGGCGCCGGCCAGCAGAATCTCCAGCGGGTTCAGCACAAAGCGCCGGGCGCCGAGGAAGGCGGCGGCGAAGGCCATCACCATGCCCCAGAGGATAAGCAGCGCCCCGCGCCGGCCGGCGGCTTCCACCGGGGCCAGGGCGGCGGCAGCGTCCAGTGAAATGGCCACGCGCAGCGCGCCGGCGGTACCGGGCACCGAAGGCCCAATGCCAAACAGACGCTGCGCCCCGTTCAGCCCGGGCGCTTCCACCACCCGGGCGGCGCTCTCGGCGTCATCGGAAAAGCCCGGCGCGGGCGGAAAGGGCGGCAATAGCCGCATCAGCCAACTCGGGGTGGGTTGGCCCAGCACCAAGGGGTCCTGCGCCAGGTCGGAAAGCCGCAGTACCGTGTGATTCTCGCGGTCCACCACGGTAAGGTCGGCGCCTGCCGGCAGGCCGATGGGGCGCAGCAGGTCGGCAATATAGTTCACGCCAATGGCGGCACCGACCACGCCAATGGGCTTGCCGTCACTGCCGCGAATGGGCAGGCCGAAATGGATGGTGCCGCCGCGCAGGATGGAAGCCGCCACCTCCCATTCGCTGACCACGAAGTCGTTCGTCTCAATCGCCAGCTTGAAGAAGGAGCGGTCGCTGTCATCGATCACCCGTGGCGGGGTGCCGGCGGTGGTGCAGAGCAACCAGCCATCCATGCCAACGCCGCCAAGCAGGATCTGGTCCGAGAAGCGGCTGCGCAGCGGCACCAGCATTTGCGTGCAGGGGCCGTGTTCCAGCGAGCGGATGGGCGGCGCCTCGCTCAGCACCACCAGCGCCTCGCGCAGGCCTTCCACGAAGCGGCCAAGCCGGGCCGAGGCTTCCCGCGCCATGCGCAGCGCCTGGTCATGCGCCGCGGCGGTGCGCTGGGCGCGCAACTCAACCTCGGAGGCAGCCAGCAGCAGCACGGCCGGCGCCAGGGCCAAGCCGACAAGCAGGAAGAGGCGGGTGACGAGGTTGGGGGGCTTAATCACAGGGTAAGCTTACCCAACCCCATGAAAATGCCAATAAACATTGTCGCCAGCCCCAGCCGGAGGGCTAGCCCCGGCGCAAAAAGCCGCAAATTCGCTCCAGTGCTTGCTCCAACGTGGCGGTTTGCTGGGCAAAACACAGCCGGAAATGCCCCTCCCCCTCCGGCCCGAAGGCGCTGCCCGGGGCAATGCCCACCTTGGCTTCCACCAGCATGCGCTTGGCGACGGCCAGGCTGTCAGTCAGCCCTTCCACCCGGAAAAAGCTGTACATGGCCCCGGCCGGCACCGGGGCGGTCACGCCCGGTACGGCGTTCAGCGCGGCGGCGGCCATGTCGCGCAGTCCACGGTAGCGGGCCTGCTGCTCGGCGATGAAGCTGTCGCCGCCCTCCAGCGCCGCGATGCCGCCACGCTGGGTGAAGACCGGAGTGCAACTGGTATTGTACTCGGAAAGCTTGGCCAGGCCGTCCACCACCCCGGGGGACGCCACAATCCAGCCCAGGCGCCAGCCGGTCATGGCCCAGGATTTGGAAAAGCTGTTCACCGCCAGCACCCGGTCCTCGGGCATGGCGATGTCCAGGATGGAAGGCGCGGCGGGGCCTTCGAAGTAGATGCGCTCATACACCTCGTCGGCCAGAATCCAGGTGCCGGTGCGGCGGCAGGCGGCCAGCACCAGGGCCAACTCGTCCCGCGTCAGGCAGAAGCCGGTGGGGTTGGCCGGGGAGTTCAGCAACAGCAACTTCAGCCCGGGGCGGATGGCGGCCAGCAGGCGGTCCA
>CANFIE010000312.1 GCA_947446625.1 Acetobacteraceae bacterium
CAATACACCGTCATGCCGCTGGGGATGCGGTCCACCCAGTCCACCACGCGCTCGGGGTAGCCATCGGCGCGCATGCGGCCGGTCACTTGGCCGTACAGGGCGCGGGTGACGATGGGTTCCGGCTTGCTGGAGCCGGCGGTCTCGGGGGCTTCGCTGTGCAGCATGCCGGGGTGGTAGCCACCACGCACAAAGATCCAGCTGCCCAGCCGCAGCCAGGCCGGGGCGCGGGCCACTTCCTCGATCATGCGGCCAGCCAGAGCCTCACCATCCGGCGCGTCGCCCAGCTGTTCCAGGGTGCGGCCCAGGCCCTCATTGGCCATGCGTACCTTCTGCCCCACCAGGGCGCGGCGCAGCTTGTGGTCGTGGTTGCCCAGGATGAAGCGGCCACGCCCGGCATCCAGCACGCCGAACATCAGGCGCAGCACCTCGGGGCTGTCGGGGCCGTAGTCGGTCAGGTCGCCCAGTTGCAGCAGGAACAGCCCCGCGGCCTCGGCGCCGGCAATGGCATGGGCGAAGGGCTGCGCCTCGCCATGCACATCCGCCACCACCCGCAGGCCGGTGAAGCCACGCGCCCGCAATGCGGCAAGGGGCTTGGCGCCGGTCACGGCAGCGGCTCCTCCAGCGCGCCGGCGGCGGATTTGGGCAGGGCGGCGAAAGCGGCCAGGGCGCGGGCCCGTGCCATGGCGTGGTCCACCACTGGGGCGGGGTAGGTTTGGCCCAGCCGCACGCCGGCACCACGCAGAATGAGGTCCGGCGCTTCCCAGGGGCGGTGGATGGCATTGGCCGGTAGCCGCGCCAACTCCGGCAGCCAGCGGCTGACATAGGCGCCGGCGGGGTCGAATTTCTCGCCCTGGAGCACCGGGTTGAACACGCGGAAATAGGGCGCGGCATCACTGCCGCAGCCGGCGACCCATTGCCAGGAGGCGCTGTTATTGGCGAGGTCGGCGTCCACCAGGGTATCCCAGAACCAGTTGGCGCCATCCTGCCAGGGTTGCAGCAAATGTTTCACCAGAAAGCTTGCAACCACCATGCGCACCCGGTTGTGCATCCAGCCGGTTTGCCAGAGCTGGCGCATGCCTGCATCCACCAGCGGGTAGCCGGTGCGGCCCTGCTGCCATGCGCGCAGCAGCGCCGGGTTGGGTGCCCAAGGAAAGGCGTTGTAGGCCGGGCGCAGCGCGGATTCCGGCAGTTCTGGCCGATGCCAGAGTTGGTGATAGCTGAACTCGCGCCAGAGCAACTGGCGGCGGAATGGCTCGGCCGCCGCACCGGGCACGGCGTGCCAGACCTGGCGGGGGGAGAGTTCGCCCAGCGCCAGATGCGGCGAGAGTGTGGAGGTGCCGGGGGCCGATGGGTCGTTGCGGGCGGCACCGTATTGGGCAGCCGGGCCGGCGGCGAATCGGGCCAGCAGGGCGGCGGCGCCGACCTCGCCGGGCTGCCAGGTGGCGCGCAGGCCGCCGGCCCAGTCCGGCTTGCTGGGTAGCAGGCGCCAGTCGGCCAGTTTGTCTCCGACGGGCGGGGCGGCCAGGCCCTGGAGGTGGGTGGGGGCGGGTAGCGGCGCGGCAATCTCCACCTGCGCCAGCACCGCCTTGGAGAAGGGGGTGAAAACGCCATAGGGCTTGCCAGCGCCGGTGGCGATGCGGTGCGGTTCATGCAGCAGCGTGCCGCTGAACAGGCGTAGTTTGCTGTCATTGCTGGCCAGGGCTTCGGCTGTGCGACGGTCCGCCTCACGCGCCCAGGGTTCGTAGCGGCGGGCGGCCAGCACTTCGGTGGCGCCGATGGCGGCGGCCAGGGCGGGAATGGTGCTCTCGGCCCGGCCTCGGGCCAGCAGCAGCGGTGCGCCGAGCGCCGCCAGGGATGCCCCCAGCCGTTCCAGGCTGTGGTGCAGCCACCATTGCGTGGCGCCGCCCGGCGCCCAAGGGCCGGCGGAGATTTCGTCGAGCAGGAAAACCGGCAGTACCGGGCGGCCAGCCACGGCGATGAGGGCAGGGTTGTCGGCCAGGCGCAGGTCGTGCCGGAACCAGAGAAGGACAGGTGCGGTCATGCGCTGCATGTGGGGGCGAAGTGTGGGTTGCGCATCCTCAGGCCGTCATGCGGCGGGCCGGGGCCAGGGGCAGACTGAACAGCCTCTCCTTGCCCAGCAGGAACACCCGGGCACCCCAGGGAAACAGGTTCATCAGCGCCGGGTCGGTGGCGTCCAGCCCGCCGGTATAGGCGCCGAAGGCGGGCAGGATCACCCGGCGCGGGTCGGTCATGAAGCAGGGCCGGGTGATGGGGCCAAGCCGGGTGGGCATGCTGGCCTTGGGGTGGAAATGGCCGCTGATTTCGCCGGCCGGCTGCTTGCCAGGCAGGGCCTCGTGCCGGAAGCGCAGCGGGCCTTCGGTCAACTCGGCGCAGGCCTGGCCGGGCAGGTTGGCAGGGGGCACCGGGTCGTGGTTGCCCAGCACCCAGGTGACCTCCAGCCCGGTCAGCAGGCGGCGCAGCGTGGTGAGTTCGGCTTCCGGCAGCCGGGTATGGCCCTCGGCGTCGTGGAAGCTGTCTCCCAGCGCCACCAGCCGGGCGGGGCGGTATCGGCGCAGTGCATTGGCCAGGTTTTGCAGGGTTTCCCGAGTATCATAGGGCGGCAGCAGGCCGGCACCACGGGCGGCGAAGCTGCTGCCCTTTTCCAGGTGCAGGTCGGCCACCATCAGCCATTTGCGCGCCGGCCAGAACAGCACGCCCACGGGGTCCAGCATCAGGCGTTCGCCGGCGATGTGCAGCGGCGCGTTGCTCATCGGCGGGCTCCGCGCCGGCGCGGGCGTTCGCGCGGCGGTTGCGGCGGGGTGGCCAGGGGTGCGTCGTACAGCAACTCGGAGAACAACTCGGCACCGCCGGTCGCTTCCGCCACCAAGGCGGCGGCTTCGGCCAGCAATTCCTCCTCGGCGCCGCCGGCCACCCATTCGCGGCCTTGTTCAATCAGGGCGGGTACGGCGAGGGGGGAGGCCTGGTCCAGCGCCATGTGCCGCACCCGGCCCTGGGCGCGGCCCAGCAGCTTGGCGATGCGGGCGACATCGGTGAGGCCATGCGCGGCTTCCTGCCGGGTGGCGCGCAGCAATACGTGGCCGGGTTCGTGCTTGCGCAGCACATCGTAGATCAGGTCGGCATTCATGGTCATCTGGCGGCCCGACTTTTCCAGCCCTGGGTGGTTCTTTTCCAGCAGGCCGGCAATGGTGGCGATGTTACGAAAGGTGCGGCGGAGCATGGACGACTCGGCAATCCATTCCTCCAGTTCATCGCCCAATATGTCCTGCTCGAACAGCCGCTCAACCCCTGTGGGTTCATGCGCGCTCCAGGTGGCCAGAACGTAGTCGGTGGCCAGGTAGCCCAGTGGCGCCATGCCCAGGCGTTCCATGCGGCGGGTGACGAGCATGCCCAGCGTCTGGTGCGCCAGCCGGCCTTCAAAGCAATAGGCCACCATGAACCAGCGCGGGCCACGCGGGAATGTTTCCACCAGTAGCCCATCCGGGGCGGGCAGCGCCGAGACGTGGCGCTGCATCTCCAGCCATTCCCGCACCGGGGCGGGTAACTGCTTCCATTTGCGCGGGTCATGCAGAATGCCGCGCACCCGGGCGGCGAGTTCGGTGGTCAGCGGCATGCGGGCGCCGGCATAGACCGGCACGCGGGGCTCGCCCTCGCCTCCGCGTGAGACCACCACGGTCATTGCCTCCAACTTGTCGAAGCGCAGCAACTGGCCGGCGAAGATGAAGCAATCCCCGGGGTTGAGGGTGCTGACGAAGTATTCCTCCACCTCGCCCAGCATGGGGCCGCCGCGCAGCCGCACCTTCACCATCGGGGTTTCCACGATGGTGCCCAGGTTCATGCGGAATTGCCGCACCACTTGGTTGTTGGCGGCCTGCACCATGCCCTGGCTGTCGCGAAACAATTTGCGGAAGCGATCATAGGCGCGCAGCGCGTAGCCGCCATCCTCCACGAAGCGCAGCACGTCATCGAAATCGGTGCGGGACAGCCCGCTATAGGCGCCAGAGCGGGTGACTTCGGCGTAGAGCGCGTCGGGTGCGAAGGGCGCGTGGCAGGCACAGGCCAGGATGTGCTGGGCCAATACGTCCAGCCCGCCGGGGCGGGGTGGGTCGCCATCCAATTCGCTGGCGGCAATGGCTTCCAGCGCGGCGGCGCATTCCACCACCTCGAAGCGGTTGCTGGGCACCAGCACGGCCAACGAAGGTTCGTCCATGCGGTGGTTGGCGCGGCCCACGCGTTGCAACAGGCGGGAGACGCCCTTGGGCGCGCCAACCTGCACCACCTGGTCCACCGCGCCCCAGTCGATGCCAAGGTCGAGTGAAGCGGTGGCGACCACGGCGCGCAGCCGGCCCTCGGCCATGGCGGCTTCCACCTTGCGGCGCTGCTCTACGGTCAGGCTGCCGTGGTGCAGGGCGATGGGCAGATTGTCGTCGTTCAGCTTCCACAGCGCCTGGAAGATGAGTTCCGCCTGGGCGCGGGTGTTGACGAACACGATGCTGACGCCGGCCTTGGCGATGCATTGGTAAATCTCGGGCGCGCTGGCCAGGCCCATATGGCCGCCCCAGGGCAGCCGGCCTTCCGGCAGCAGCACGGTGATGCGCGGCGCCACGCCGCCCCGGCCAATGACGAGTTGCACATCCGCGGTGCGGCCGCGGGGCGAGAGCCAGGCGCGTAGGGCATCGGGGTGCGCCACGGTGGCGGAAAGCCCAACGCGGCGCATGCCGGGCGCCAGGGCCTGTAGGCGGGAGAGGCAGAGTGAGAGCTGGTCGCCGCGCTTGGAGCCGGCCAAGGCATGGGCCTCGTCCACCACCACGGCGGCGAGATTGGCGAACATCTCCTGCGCGTCGGGCAGGGAGAGCAGCAGCGTAAGGCTTTCCGGCGTGGTCAGCAGCAGGTTGGGCGGGCTGGCGCGCTGCCGGGCGCGGCGGTTGGCCGGGGTGTCTCCGGTGCGGGCTTCGATGGTGATGGGCAGCGCCATCTCCTGCACCGGGGCCATGAGGTTGCGGGCAATATCCACCGCCAGCGCCTTCAGCGGCGAGATGTAGAGGGTGTGCAGCCCCTCGCGTGGGGTGGCCGCCAGATCAATCAGGCTGGGCAGGAAGCCGGCCAGGGTTTTGCCGCCACCGGTGGGGGCCACCAGCAGCGCGCTGTCACCCGCCTGGGCCGCCGCCAGCAGCGCCAATTGATGCGGCCGTGGCGCCC
>CANFIE010000313.1 GCA_947446625.1 Acetobacteraceae bacterium
ATGTTGCACTGCGTCAGGTGTAGCGCACCCCGATGATCTCATAGGCCCGCGCCCCACCCGGGGCCGGCACTTCCACGCTGTCGCCCACTTTCTTGCCAATCAGCGTGCGCGCCAGGGGCGAGGAGATGGAGATCGAGTTCACCTTCATGTCGGCCTCATAGGCGCCCACAATCCGGTAGGTCTTCTCCTCCTCGCTCTCCTCGTCAATCACGGTGACATAGGCGCCAAACTTCACCTGGTTGCCGGTCAGCTTGCTCACATCAATCACCTCAACCGAGGGGATGATGCTCTCAAGCTCGGCAATCCGGCCTTCAATGAAGGACTGGCGCTCGCGCGCGGCATGGTATTCGGCGTTTTCCGAAAGGTCGCCATGCGCACGCGCTTCGGCGATGGCGCGAATCACAGCCGGGCGCTCCTCGCTTCGCAGCGTCCGCAGCTCAACTTCCAGCTTCGCCAGACCGATAGCGGTCATGGGGAACTTCTGCACGGTTCGCCTATCCTTCAGCCTACCCCAGGCACTGGTCGCGGCCATTCCGGCACCGACCCCAACCAGCCCCCGAGAGACACAAAAACACCGAGGGCCACCTCACGCGGCCCCCGGCACACTTAGAACGAATGAGTAAAGTAGGCTTGCAAGGGTGCCACATCAAGTGTGCCGGCGCGCAAGGCCGCAATGGCATGCACCGCGGCCCGGGCGCCCGCCGCCGTGGTGAAGTGCGGAATCCCATTGGTCAGCGCCGAACGGCGGATATCAAAGCTGTCCGCCACGCTCTGCCCACCGCCCGAGGTGTTGATGACAAGTTGGATATCACCGCTCTTCATGCTGTCCACGCAGTGCGGCCGGCCTTCCAGCACCTTGTTCACCACCTGGCAGGCCAGCCCGGCATCGCGCAGCCGCGCCGCCGTGCCGCTGGTGGCCATGATGCTGAAGCCCATATCCACCAGCCGCCGCGCCAGCGTCACCGCCGCCGCCTTGTCGCTGTCCTTCACCGAAATGAAGGCCGTGCCGCTGGCCGGCAGCTTCACCCCGGCGCCCAGCTGCGCCTTCAGGAAGGCCCGCTCGAACGAGACATCCAGCCCCATCACCTCGCCGGTGGACTTCATCTCCGGCCCCAGAATCACGTCCACATTCGGGAAGCGGTTGAACGGGAACACCGCCTCCTTCACCGCCACGTGCCGGTACACCGCGTCATCATCCAGGTTGAACTCGCCCAGGCTCGCCCCGGCCATCACCCGCGCGCCAATCTTGGCCACCGCCACCCCGGTGGCCTTGGCCACGAAGGGCACGGTCCGGCTCGCCCGCGGGTTCACCTCCAGCACGAAGATTTCGCCATCCTTCACCGCATACTGCACGTTCATCAGCCCGCGCACCTTCAGCGCCTTGGCCATCGCCTCGGTCTCGGCCTTCAGCTCGGTCACAATGCTCGGCGGCAGCGAATAGGGCGGCAGCGAACAGGCGCTGTCACCCGAATGAATGCCCGCCTCCTCGATGTGCTCCATCACGCCCGCCACATAGACCCGGCCATCGGCGTCGCAGATGCAGTCCACATCCACCTCAATCGCATCGGCCAGGTACTGGTCGATGAGGATGGGGTTCTCACCCGAAACCTTCACCGCTTCCTTGCCGAAGCGCAGCAGCTGTTCCTTGTTGTGGGCAATCTCCATGGCGCGGCCACCCAGCACGTAGCTCGGCCGCACCACCACCGGGTAGCCAATGCGCTCGGCCTGCACCAGCGCCTCGTCCAGGTTGCGGGCAATGCCGTTCTGCGGCTGCTTCAGCCCCAGGCCCTACAGCAGCAGCTGAAAGCGCTCGCGGTCCTCGGCAATATCAATCGCCTCGGCGCTGGTGCCCAGAATGGGAATTCCCGCCTTGTGCAGCGCCTGGCTCAGCTTCAGCGGCGTCTGCCCGCCATACTGCACAATGCAGCCCAGCAGCGTGCCATTCTCCTGTTCCTTGCGGATCAGGCTGATCACATCCTCCGCCGTCAGCGGCTCGAAATACAGCCGGTCCGAGGTGTCATAATCCGTGCTCACCGTCTCCGGATTGCAGTTCACCATGATGGTCTCGTAGCCGGCATCGCGCAGCGCGTAGCAGGCATGCACGCAGCAATAGTCGAACTCAATGCCCTGGCCGATCCGGTTCGGCCCGCCACCCAGAATGATGATCTTCTGCTTGTCGGTCGGCCGGCTCTCGCACACCGGCTCGCCGAAGCCACCCTCATAGGTGCTGTACATATACGGCGTGTCGCTGGCGAACTCGGCGGCGCAGGTATCAATGCGCTTGAACACCGGGTGCACGCCCAGCCGGTCGCGCAGCTTCACCACCTCGGTCTCGGCAATGCCGCCCAACTCGCCCAGCTGCTTGTCCGAGAAGCCGAGCGCCTTCAGCTTGCGCAGCGCAATGGCGCTTTGCGGCAGGCCAGCGGCCTTCACGCCGGCCTCGGCCTCCACCACCTTGGCGATCTCACGGATGAACCAGGGGTCGAAATGGCAGGCCTGGTGGATCTCCTCCACGCTCACCCCGGCGCGCAGCGCCTGCGCCACCATCAGCACCCGGTCCGGCCGCGGTGTGGCCAGAGAGGCGCGATACGCCTGCGCGCTCCCATCACCCGGCGCCGGCACCTCATCCAGCCCCGAGAAGCCCGTCTCCAGGCTGCGCAGCCCCTTCTGCATGGCTTCGTTGAAGCTGCGGCCAATAGCCATCGCCTCGCCCACGCTCTTCATGCTCGTGGTCAGCGTGGCCGGCGTGCCGGGAAACTTCTCAAAGGTGAAGCGCGGAATCTTCACCACCACATAGTCGATCGTCGGCTCAAAGCTGGCCGGCGTCACCATGGTGATGTCGTTCTTCAACTCGTCCAGCGTATAGCCCACCGCCAGCTTCGCCGCGATCTTGGCAATCGGGAAGCCCGTGGCCTTGGAAGCCAGCGCCGAGGAGCGCGACACGCGCGGATTCATCTCAATGATGACCATGCGGCCATCAACCGGGTTGATGCCGAACTGCACATTGCTGCCGCCGGTATCCACGCCAATCTCGCGCAGGCAGGCAATGCTGGCATCGCGCATGCGCTGGTATTCTTTGTCGGTCAGCGTCAGCGCCGGGGCCACCGTCACGCTGTCGCCGGTATGCACGCCCATCGCGTCCAGGTTCTCGATGGAGCAGATGATGATGCAGTTATCCGCGCTGTCGCGGACCACCTCCATCTCAAATTCCTTCCAGCCCACCACGCTTTCTTCAATCAGCACTTCGGTGGTCGGCGAGGCATCAAGCCCGCTGGAGACGATCTGCTCGAATTCCTCGCGGTTATAGGCAATGCCGCCGCCGGTGCCGCCCAGCGTGAAGCTCGGCCGAATGACGCAGGGCAGCTTGACGATCTCAATCGCCCGCCGCGCTTCCTCCATCGAGTGAGCGACCTCACTGCGCGGGCTTTCAATGCCAATCTTGGTCATGGCATCGCGGAACTTCAGCCGGTCCTCGGCCTTGTCGATCACCTCGGCCCGGGCGCCGATCAGCTCGCAATTGTACTTCTGCAGCGTGCCGCTGGCGTCCAGCTTCATCGCCGTGTTCAGCGCGGTCTGCCCGCCCATGGTCGGCAAAATCGCGTCCGGCCGTTCCTTGGCGATGATCTTCTCGACAATCTCGGGCGTGATCGGCTCGATATAGGTCGCATCCGCCAGGCCGGGGTCGGTCATGATCGTGGCCGGGTTCGAGTTCACCAGAATAACCCGGTAACCCTCCGCCCGCAGCGCCTTGCAGGCCTGCGCGCCGGAATAGTCGAACTCACAGGCCTGGCCGATAACAATCGGGCCGGCGCCGATGATGAGGATGGACTTGATGTCTGTACGCTTCGGCATTGTCGTGTCCTAGCGGGAAGGGTTTTGCGCCAGCTTCACGGCCAGCAGCGCCAGCGCGGTGCCCAGCACCCAGCGCTGCGCGGCCATCCAGAAGGGGCGCTGGTTGAGAAAACGCGCCACGCCGCCGGCCGAAAGCACCAGCAACGCGTCGAACAAGGTGCAGATCGCAATCTGCTCGGCCCCGAGCACGGCGGCCTGCAAGAACAGTCCCCCGCGATCCGGCGAAAGAAACGGCGGCAGCACCGCCATGTAGAACAGCGCCACCTTCGGGTTCAGCGCCGCGGTGGCAAAGCCCAGCGCAAACAACCGGGCATCGCCCTCGCGCGGCATTTGCTGCGGCGCGAAAAGCGGCCGCCCACCGGGCTTCACGCAGCCCCAGGCCAGCCAGGCCAGATACACCGCGCCACCAATCCGCAGCACATCCCAGGCATGCGGAATGGCCAGCAGCGCAGCGGTAATGCCGGCAGCGGCCAGCAGCGCAATCAGCAGGCTGCCGCTTTGGCAGCCGGCCAGTGAAACCATGCCCGCCCGCGTGCCCTGCGCCAGGCTGCGCGAGACGAGGTAGAGCATGTTCGGCCCGGGCGTTATCGCCAGGCCCAACGCCAGCGCGGCGAAGACCAGCAGAGTCTCGGCGCTGGGCATCCTGCTCTAGCCCTGCACCGAGAACCCGCCATCCACCGGAATGGCAGTCCCCGTGATGAAGGCGGCCGCGTCGCTGGCCAGAAACGCCGCAATCCCCTCGAAATCCGCCGGCTTGCCCCAGCGCTTCACCGGCGTGCGCCGCACCACATCCTCATGCAGCGTCGGCATGTCGGTGCGGGCCTTGCTGGTCAGGTCGGTGTCGATCCAGCCCGGCAGCAGCACGTTCACGGTAATGCCGTCGGGCGCCCAGGCCACGGCGGTGCTGCGCGTCATCTGCACCACGCCGCCCTTGCTGGCGCCATAGGCCGCATGAAACGGCAGCCCGAAAATGCTGAGCATGGAGCCATTGTTGATCACCCGCCCGCAGCCATGCGCCTTCAAATGCGGGTAGGCCGCCTGAGACGCCAGCATGGCGCTGGTCAGGTTGGTGGCCAGCACCTGGTGCCAGTCCTCCAGCCTGTATTCCTCGGGCCGGCGGCGAATATTCATGCCGGCATTGTTCACCAGAATATCCAGCCGCCCGAGCTTGGACACGGTCTCGTCCACCATGGCCTGAATGCTCGCCGGCTCGGTCACATCCACCACCACGCTCACGGCCTGGGCGCCCAGCGCCTGCAACTCGGCCACGGCGGCGGCGTTCTTTTCAGCGTTGCGCCCGGCCACGGCCAGGGCGGCACCGGCCTTGGCCAGCCCACGCGCCAGCCCCAGCC
>CANFIE010000314.1 GCA_947446625.1 Acetobacteraceae bacterium
CAGCACCTCATCACCGGGGCGGCAATGGGTGAGGATGGCGATGACGTTGCACATGGTGCCGCTGGGCAGGAACACCGCGGCTTCCTTGCCCAGCAGCGCCGCCATGCGGTCGCACAGCTCCCACACCGTGGGGTCATCGCCATGCTGCTCGTCGCCCACCTCGGCGCGCATCATCGCCTCCTTCATGGCGGCGTCGGGCTTGGTTTGGGTGTCTGAGTACAAGTTGATGCGGGCCGGCGGCGCACCCTTGGGCGGGCGGGGCGGGGTGAAGTCCATGGCAGCGTCTCCGAGGCAATGCCCGCCCATGGTGGCAGCGCGGCGCCGTGCTTGCAAAGCCGCCGCGATTTCCGCCAAAACCCCCGCAACCGAACCGGGGAAAGGGAATCACGATGGCGGGACATGGGCATGGCGGGCATGAGGGTGGCGACAAGCGGATTGCGCTGCTGATCAGCATTTTGGCGTTGTTCCTGGCCGTTGCCGAAACCGGGGCGAAAAGCGCACAGACCGAGGCGCTGTCCCGCAACGTGGAAGCCTCGAACCTCTGGGCCTTCTTCCAGGCCAAGACCATCCGGCAGACCACGGTTTCCGCCATGGCGGACCTGGCCGAGCTGGAACGCTCCGTGGCGCGGGATGAGGCGACGCGCGAGGCGATTCAGCGCCAGCAGGCCACCTGGCGCGGCAATGCCGCCCGCTGGGAAAGCGAGCCGGCCACCGGCGAAGGCCGCCGCGAACTGGCCGCCCGCGCCCAGAGCGCCGAATCCCGGCGCGAGAAATCCATGAGCGCCTATCACCTGTTCGAGTCCAGCTCGGCGGCCTTCCAGGTGGCCATCGTGCTGTCCAGCGCCAGCATTGTTACCGGCGTGGCCGCCCTGGCGCTGGGCGGCGCCGGCCTGGGCGCGGTTGGGCTGGTGCTGGGGCTGGTGGCCGTGGTGGCGCCCACCGCGCTGCACCTGTAGCGCAAGGCGGGGGGGCGGCAGCGCCCCCCTTCAGGCCGGCGCGGCCGCCGCCGCCGTGCCGGAGCGGCCGTAAAGCTGCATGGCCCGGCGCTCAAAGGCGCGCACCATCATCCGCACCGCTTCATTGAACACGGTGCCGATAACGGCCTGCAACAGCGCCGAGCGGAACTCGAAATCCACGAAGAAATCCAGTTCCGTCCCGCTGGGCGTGGCGGTGAAGCGCCAGTGGTTGTTCAGGTATTTGAACGGCCCATCCAGGTAGCGCACATGCACATGGCCGGGGCGTTCCAGCGTTACCTCGCTGCGGAAGGTCTCGCGGAACAGCTTGAAGCCAATGCTGAGATCCGCCACCAGCGCGGTTTCACTGGCCGAGATGATGCGTGCGCCGACGCACCAGGGCAGGAATTCCGGGTAGCGCTTCACATCGGCCACCAGCGCGAACATCTGCTCCGGCGTGTACCGCAGCAGGCGCTTTTCCGCATGGGTGGGCATTACAGCCTGGCGCGCCGGGCCGCCTGCAGCGCGGCGAAGTCCTGGTCGGCGTGGTAGCTGCTGCGGGTCAACGGCGTGGCCGAAACCAGCAGAAACCCCTTGGCGCGGGCCATGCCGGCCAAATCCTCAAACGCCTCCGGCTCCCAGAAGCGGGCAATGGCGGCGTGCTTCACCGTGGGCTGCAGGTATTGCCCAATGGTGAGGAAATCCACCTCGGCGCAGCGCAGGTCATCCATCACCTGGCCCACCTCGGCGCGTTCCTCGCCCAGGCCAACCATCAGGCCGGACTTGGTGAAGATGGTCGGGTCCAGCTGCTTCACCCGGTCCAGCAGGCGCAGGCTTTGGTAATACCGCGCGCCGGGGCGAATGCCGGGGTAGAGCCGCGGCACGGTTTCCAGATTGTGGTTGAACACATCCGGCCGGGCCGCCACCACCACCTCCAGCGCGCCATCCTTGCGCAGAAAGTCGGGCGTCAGCACCTCAATGGTGGTACCGGGGGCGGCGGCGCGAATGGCGCCTATGGTCTCGGCGAAGTGCTGGGCGCCGCCATCCTTCAGGTCGTCGCGGTCCACGCTGGTCACCACCACATGGCGCAGGCCCAGCTTGGCCACGGCATCGGCCACGCGGCGCGGCTCATCAGCATCCAGCGGCCCGGGCAGGCCGGTCGAGACATTGCAGAAGCTGCAGGCCCGGGTGCAGGTCTCGCCCATGATCATCATGGTGGCGTGGCGCTGCGACCAGCATTCGCCGATATTCGGGCAGGCGGCTTCCTCGCACACCGTGGTCAGCCGGTTGTCGCGCATCAGCTGCCGTGTCTCATGATACACGGGGTGGTTCGGCGCCTTCACCCGGATCCAGGCGGGCTTCCGCTGAATCGGGTTGTCGGGGCGATGGGCCTTTTCCGGGTGGCGGACGCGATGGTCCACCTCGATGCGCGTGGTCATGCCGCTACATATGGATAACCCGACCATAGGCGTCCAGCACCGCTTCATGCATGGCTTCAGAAATGGTCGGGTGCGGGAAGACCGTGTGCATCAACTCGGCCTCGGTCGTCTCCATGGTCTTGGCGATGGTGTAGCCCTGGATCATTTCGGTCACTTCCGGCCCCACCATATGGGCGCCCAGCAACTCGCCGGTCTTGGCGTCGAACACCGTCTTCACGAAGCCCTCGGGCTCGCCCATGGCAATGGCCTTGCCGTTGCCGATGAAGGGGAAGCGCCCCACCTTCAGCTCATGCCCGGCAGCCTTGGCGGCGGCTTCGGTCAGCCCCACGCTGGCCACCTGCGGCCGGCAATAGGTGCAGCCCGGAATATTCTTGGCGTCCATGGCATGCGGGTGCAGCCCGGCAATCGCCTCCACGGTAATCACCCCCTCATGGCTGGCCTTGTGCGCCAGCCAGGGCGGGCCGGTCAGGTCGCCAATGGCGTAAACGCCGGGCTCACCGGTGCGGCCAAAGGCATCCGTCACGATATGCGTGCGGTCCACTTTTACCCCGGTGCCCTCAAGGCCCAGGTTTTCCACATTGCCCACAATGCCCACGGCCGAGATCACCCGGTCGGCGGCAATCTCCTGCACCTTGCCGGCAATCTCGATCACGGCGGTCACGGCATCGCCTTCCTTGCGGATACCCTGCACCTTGGCGCCGGTCAGAACCTTCATGCCCTGCTTCACGAAGGACTTCTGCACAAAGGCGCTGATCTCGGCATCCTCCACCGGCAGGATGCGGTCCATCACCTCAACCAAGGTCACCTCGGCGCCCATGTTGAGGTAGAAGCTGGCGAACTCGCTGCCGATGGCGCCGCTGCCCATCACAATCAGCCGCTTCGGCATGGCGGCGGGCAGCATGGCTTCCTTGTAGGTCCAAATCAGCTTGCCGTCGGGCTCAATGCCCGGAATGGTCCGCGCCCGGGCGCCAGTGGCCAGAATGATGTGCTTGGCGCTCAGCGTCGCCACATCCTTGCCGTCCTTGGTCACGCTCAGCTTGCCCTTGCCGGCCAGCTTGCCGTGGCCGTCGAACACCGTGACCTTGTTCTTCTTCAGCAGGTGCTTCACACCGCCCGAAAGCTGCGACGCCACGCCGCGGCTGCGCTTCACCACCTTCTGGATGTCGAACTGGATATTGTCGGCCGAGAAGCCGTAATCCCCCAGCGTGTGCAGCAGGTGGTTGATCTCGCTGGACCGCAGCAGCGCCTTGGTGGGAATGCAGCCCCAGTTCAGGCAAATGCCGCCCAGGTGCTCGCGCTCCACCAGCGCCACGTTCATCTTCAACTGCGCGGCGCGAATGGCCGCCACATAGCCGCCAGGCCCGCCGCCCAGCACCACAAGATCAAAGCTCTGCTCGGCCATGCTCGCTGCTCCGTTCAGGCCGTCAGGCGCGCCAGGGCGTCGCCGGAAAGGCTCATGTTGTCCCACTCGCCCGGGTCACCCTTGGCGCCCAGGCGCAGATAGAAGGTGATGGAAGGCTCGTTCCACTTCAGCACCCGCCAGGTGATGCTGGTGCCGCCTTCCGCCTTCAGCCGCCGCGCCATTTCCGTGAAGAAGGCGCGGCCAATTCCGGCGCTGCGGTGTTCCCGCTGGACGAAAAGGTCCTCCAGGAAGTAGCCCGGCTTGCCGGTGAAGGTGCTGAAGGTGGTGTGGTACAGCGCCACCCCCACCGCCTCGCCGGCCACCTCGGCCAATATCGCCTGGGCATAGGGGCGCGGGCCAAACAGCGCGCGCTCAAAATCCTGCACCAGGGCGGTGAAGCTGCTCAGCTTGCGTTCGTAATGCGCCAGGGCACGCACTAGCTGGCGCACCGTGGCTGCATCCTCCAACCGGGCGTCGCGCAGAGTAAAGGCGGCTGGCGCGCTCACAGCATCAGGCTCAGCGGTTCCTCGATGATGCCCTTCAGCACCTGCATGAACTCGGCGCCCAGCGCGCCGTCAATCACGCGGTGGTCCACGCTCAGCGTGCAGGTCATCACCGTGGCCACGGCCAGGGCGCCATTCTTCACCACCGGGCGCTGCTGCCCGGCGGCCACGGCCAGAATGGCGGCCTGCGGCGGGTTGATGATGGCGTTGAACGACGAGACGCCGAACATGCCCATGTTGGAGATGCTGAAGCCGCCGCCCTGGAATTCCTCGGGCTTCAGCTTGCCGGCCTTGGCGCGCGCCGCCAGGTCCTTCATCTCGTTGCTGATGGCGGCCAGGCCCTTCTGGTCTGCCTTGCGCACAATCGGCGTGATCAGCCCGGTGGGCGTTGCCACCGCCACGCTGATATCCACGTCGGTGTACTGGATCATCGCCTCGTCGGTCCAGCTGGCATTCACCGCCGGCAGCCGGCGCAGCGCCACGCCCACGGCCTTGATCACCAGGTCATTCACCGAAAGCTTGAAGGCGCCAGCATCCTTCGGCGACTTGGCGTTGAGCTCGGCGCGCAGGTTCAGCAGCGCGTCGATCTCGATGTCCATGGTGACGTAGAAATGCGGAATGGTCTGCTTGCTCTCGCTCAGGCGGCGGGCAATGACCTTGCGGATGCTGGTGTGCGGCACGGTGGTATGCGGCGCGGTAATGGGCGCGGCCGGGGTACGCGGTGCAGCAGCAGGAGCGGCGACAGCGACGGGCGCGGCGGCGGCACGCGGCTTGTTCAGCGCGGCTTCCACATCGGCCTTCACCACGCGGCCCTGCGGCCCGCTGCCCTGCACAGTCGCCAGGTTCAGCCCGGCCTGCGCCGCCATGCGCCGCGCCAGCGGGCTGGCGAAAACATGCGCGCC
>CANFIE010000315.1 GCA_947446625.1 Acetobacteraceae bacterium
AAGACCCTGCTCCGCAAGGCCGACGAACGCTCCATCGCCGCCGTCTGGCACCGCATCGGCACACTACTCGGTGAGTTCTCTCCCGCCGAGTGCGCCAACTACCTCAGTCACGCAGGATACGCTTCAGTGTAAACGGATCATGCTCTAGAACCTTATCCACCAAGATGGATCAGGTTCTAACATTTTTTTGAGAGGCTGATTCACCGCTCCGGCGATTCCGCCTGCGCGGATCAGGCTCTAAAGCAACGCCGCTTCGGCCGCCGCCAGCAGGGCGGGCAGGCCGGCGGCGTTGTGCGTGGTGCCGAAGACCGTGCCATCAGGCCGCAGCAGCACGGCGGCGGCCTGGTGCCGGGTGAGCCAGGCGGCGAGCAGGCCATCTTCCTCGGCCAGTTCCGCCAAGGTGGCGCTGCGGAGATGCAGCGTGGGCGTGGCGGGCAGGGGCATGGCCTCGCGCAGCAGCAGGCGGAAGCCGCGACCGAGCACATCATCCATGCGGCGGTGGCCGGCAAGCCAGGGCTGTGGGCCAGGTGCGCCGGCGCCGGGCGAGGCGTGCAGGCAGCCGCCCTGCAACGGCGGCAGCATGTCCTGCCGCACAATCTCACCCTGGCCGGCGGCCCATTCGGCCAGCATGCGGGCGTCTCGTTCGGCGGCGCGGGCGGGGTCGCGTTCGCCGATGATCAGGCCGAGTTCCTTGGTGATGGCGATGACCGCGCGGACATTGGGGCGACGCTCAGCGGTGTAGCTGGCCAGCAGGGCCTGGCCGGCCTGGCCGCGCAGCACCCAGGCGAGTTTCCAGGCCAGGTTCACCGCGTCGCGCAGGCCCTGGTTCAGCCCCTGGCCCATGAATGGCGGGGTCTGGTGCGCGGCGTCTCCGGCCAGCAGCACGCGGCCATGCTGCCATTCATCCACCACCACGGCGTGGAAGCGATAGGGCGCGATGCGCCAGAGCGAGACATCGCCAGGCTGCACCCAGGGGGCGAGCAGGCGCCAGACGCTGGCCTCGGTGGCCATTGTGGCCAGATCCTCACCGGGGAGGATGGAGAATTCCCAACGCTTCAGCCGGCCGGGGCCGTTGATGAAGGTGGCGGGGCGGCTGGGGTGGCAATACTGCACATTGGTGGGCGGCAGCGGCACGTCGCGTTGCAGCAGCGTGTCCACCACAATCCAAGGCTCGTCGAAGGCCATGTCCTCCACCGTGGCGCCCAGCAGGCGGCGCATGGTGGAGCCGCCGCCATCACAGGCCAGCACATAGCGGGCGTCCAGCGCCTCGCCATCGCGCAGTGTCAGCGTGGCGTGGTCGGCGTGCTGGGTCAGGCCGGTGACCTCGGCGGCGAGGCGAATGGTGACATTGGGCCATTCGGCCAGGCGGTCGCGCAGGCAGGCATCAAGCTCGGGCTGCACGAAGCTGGCATAGCTGGGCCAGGCCAGCGGCCAGGGCGGTGGCGCGGGCAGAATGCGGCGCAGCGGCAGGCCCGCCGCATTCTGGTATTCGGTGGGCTTGTAGGCGCCCAGGCGGGATTCCATGCGCTCGGCCACGCCAATGGCTTGCAGGATGCGGAGCGATTCCTGGTCGATCGCAATCGCACGCGGCTTGTCGAACATGCGGGCGTCGCGGTCGAGCGCGAGCACGCTGAGCCCTTCCGCCGCGAGCAGGTTGGCGAGGGTGGCACCAACCGGCCCGAGGCCGACCACAATGGCGTCGTAGCGCATGGAGCCTTGTTCAGTCGTTGGGGCGGAAGCCCGAGCTTTCGACGATGGGGCCCCACTTGGCGTGCTCGGCGCGCAGCCAGGCGGTGACCGCGGCGCTGTTCTGGTAGTCTGGCACCACGCCGAAGCGCACCAGGGAGGTGAGGCTGTCGGCGCTGTTGACGATGCGGCCCACAGCCTGGTCCAGCGCGGCGACGATGGGCGCCGGGGTGCGGCCGGGCAGCATGAGGCAGGCGCCGCCGCTATAGGCGAGTTGCGGGAAGCCGGCCTCGGCCATGGTGGGCAGGTTTTCACCGCCCGGCACGCGGCGCGGCGCGGTGGTGACCAGCGGCTTCAGCGCCGAGCCGCTGATGAAGGGCGTGATGGCGGGCATGGAGTTGCTGGTGAGCGGGATTTGGCCGCCCAGGCAGTCCTGCACCGCGGGGCCGTCACCGCGATAGGCCACGGCGGTGAGCTTGAGGCCGGTGGCCTTGCCGAACTGGATGCCGAGGAAATGCGGCAGCGTGCCGGCGCCGGGATTGCCAAAGGGAATGCTTTCCTGGTCGCGGCCCCAGGCGATGAACTCGGCCAGGTTCTTTGCCGGGGTCTTGGGCCCGGTGGAAAGCCCCAGGTGGAACAGGCTGATCATGGAGACCGGCTTGAGGTCCACGAAGGGGTCGTATCGCAGGGTGTTGCCGTAGAGGTGCGGGAAGATGGCGACATGGTCGGTGGGGGTGAAGACCATGGTGCTGCCGTCGGGGTCGGCGGCCTTGGCGGCTTCCATGGCCAGGCGGCCGCTGGCGCCGGGGCGGTTTTCCACCACCACGGTTTGCGCGTAGGTGCCCTGGAGCTTCTGCGCCAGCAGGCGGGCCTGGCTGTCGGTCAGCCCGCCGGGCGGGAAGCCGATGAGGATTTTGGCGGTGCGGATGGCGGGCTGGGCGCTGGCGCCATGCAGCGCGGGCAGGGCCAGGGCCAGGCCGGCCAGGGCGCGGCGGGTGATATGCGACATGGGTGGTTCCCCCCGATGATTTTTTGCTGGCTCGCAGGTTAGCCGAAAGTCATTAGAGTTGTCGAAGTGGAAAGCCTGGGAGGGATGTGATGGAACCGATCATCAAGGTGCGGGATATCGCCTGGGTGCGCCTGCGCAGCCCGGATTTGGACCAGGCCGAGCAATTCCTGCGCGATTTTGGCCTGCAAACGGCAGAGCGGACCGGCGACAAGCTGTTCATGCGCGGGACCGATGGCGAGCACCACATCCACATCACCGAGCGTGGCCCGGCCAAGGTGCTGAGCCTCGGCTTCCACGCCGACAGCGAAGCCGATTTGCACAAGCTGGCGCGGGAAGCCCAGGGCGCCTCGGCAGTGGAGGCGATTGACGAGCCGGGTGGTGGGCAGCGGGTGCGGCTGCGCGAACATAATGGCTACGAGATTGAGGTGGTGCACGGCGTGGCCAAGGTGGCGGCGCTGCCGGCGAAAAGCACCACCTGGAATACCGGGCGGCGGCGTGAGCGCTTTGGCGACCTGACCCGGGTGGATATTGCGCCGAGCCAGGTGAAGCGCATTGGTCATGCGGTGCTGAGCACGCCAGATATCGAGCAGTCAGCGGCCTGGGTGCGGCATCATCTGGGCTTTGTCGGCTCGGAGGATGTGCATGCCGAGGACGACCCCGACACGCTGCTGGCCAGCTTCAACCGGGCGGATCGCGGGCCGGAGTTTGTTGACCATCACATCATGATGTTTGGCCGGCATCCGAAGCCCGGGTTCAACCATGTCTCGTTCGAGGTGCATGACGTGGACGACCTGCATGCCGGGCACGACCACCTGGCAGGCAAGGGCTACATGCATTTGTGGGGCATTGGCCGGCATTTGCTGGGCAGCCAGATCTTTGATTACTGGCAGGACCCCTGGGGCCGCGTGCATGAGCACTGGACCGACAGCGATTTGCTGAACAATCAGCACCAGTGGCGCAAGGTGCCGCGCAGCCAGGGGCTGCGCAGCCAATGGGGGCCGGGCGCGCCGCAGGCATTCCGGGATGCCGCCAGCGAATGAGTGCGTTGCCGGACATGTCTCAGCGGGCCTTCTACCGCCTGCTGGGACTGGAGATCAGGGAAGCCGCCGATGGCCAGGCCCTGGTGGTGATGCCGCCGCACCCCGAGACGACAAACAGCCGCGGCGAGGTGCATGGCGGCGTGCAGGTAACGCTGCTGGATGCGGCGCTGATCAATGCCGCGCGTTCCACCGGCGGGCCGGGCGCGGGGGCGATGACGGTGACGATCACCACCAATTTCCTGGCGCCGGCCTCGGGCGAGTTGACGGCGCGGGGCCGCGTGGTGCGCGCCGGGCGCAGTCTGGTGACGGCGGAGGCCAGTCTGCTCAATGCCGCCGGCGAGGTGGTGGCGCAGGCGCTGGGGACGCTGCGGGTTACCCGGCCCGCGTCTTGATGATGGCGTTGCTGGTCAACGAATAGACCACTTCTCCCGACGGGTTGGTGAGCGTGGCGGTGTTGTTGACGAAGCCCATTTCCGGCCGGGATTTGGAGATGCGCACGCTGTTGACCACGACCTGGCCGCGCAACAATTCGCCAGGCCGAACCGGGCGCAGCCATTTGAGTTCTTCATGCCCCGGTGAGCCGATGCTGGTTTCCAGCGAGAGGAAGCCGCCCTGGTGCATCATGCGCATCATCACCAGCGCGGTGTGCCAGCCGCTGGCGATGAGGCCGCCGAACATGGTCTGCCTGGCCGCTTCCTCGTTGATGTGGAACGGGTGCGGGTCCCATTCGCTGGAGAAGGCGATGATCTCGGCGGCGCTGAAGGCGTGGCTGCCGACATTGAAGACCTGGCCGGGGAGGTAGTCCTCAGCGTAGCGCGGCGTTGCGGTCATTCTTCCACCTTGAAGCCGGTTTCGTGGATGACCTGGGCCCAATGGGCGCGCTCTCGGCGGATGCGGGCGAGCAGGGCGGGGCTGTCCATGGTGATGGGGGTGTATTCGATCTTTGCCAGGCCTTCCTGCAGGGCTGGCGTTGCCGCGGCGGCCCGCATGGCCTGGTGCAGCGTGGCCTGCAGCGCGGGCGGCGTGCGGGCGGGCAGGAACAGGCCGAACCATTCCTCGATGGCGAGGTCGGCGTAGCCGGTGGCGGCGAAGCTTTGCACCCCGGGCAGCGAGGCGATGGGGCCGGGCGCGGTGGTGGCAAGGATGCGGACCTGGCCTTCGCGGTGCAGCCCGGGCACGCCGCCGAGCGGAATGACCACCATGGGAATATGCCCGCCCATGAGTTCCGCTAGCGCCGGGGCGCTGCCGCGATAGGGCACGGCGTTGAGGTTGAGGCCCAGCGTGCGGCCGATTTGCATGGCGGCGAAGTGCGAGATGCTGCCGGCCGAGGGCAGGCCGCAGCTGATGGGCTCGCGCTGCGCGCGGGCCCAGGCGATGAGGCCGGCAATATCGCGGGCCGGATGGTTGGGCGGCACCACCAGCGCGAAAGGCAGGGCGCAGACGGTGGTG
>CANFIE010000316.1 GCA_947446625.1 Acetobacteraceae bacterium
CCCCGAGCCATCCTCTGCCTTGCCATCCAACACTGGAACTGATCCTTCACGCCGCAACGAATTCTGGATGCTGCGGCTTCTGCGTGTCCGTCTCAGTCCATGTGCTGTGTGTGGCAGAATAGTCCATGCCGCGCACGGTATTTCGCCCCTGCGGATTACGCCGCCAGCGGGGGCCGATGCTGCGCCCAGGGCCGCGCTGCCTCAAACGCCGCGCTGGCCTGCAGCACGCCCAGGTCGTCAAACCGCCGGCCGACAATCTGCAGCCCCACCGGCAGCCCCGCCGGGGTGAAGCCGCTAGGCAGGCTGGCCGCCGGGCTGCCCGACCAGTTGAAGGGGTAGGAGAATTCCGCCCAAGCCAACCAGTCCCACGGGTGCTGCGGCCAATGCGCCGGCTGCAGCAGATGCGCCGGAAACGCCGCGACACTGGCGGCCGGCGAGAGCAGGAAATCGTAATCCTGCATGAACAAATGGATCGCCTGCACATAGGCGAAGCGCCGCTCGCGCATCTGCATGAATTGGGTGACGCTGATGCCCTCATTCTCGCGCAGCAGGGCCACCAGGCCGGGGTCCATGCGCGATTCCCATTCGGGCAGGTATTTGGCCCGGGCGGCATAGGCGGCCGGCCAGAAAAACCGCACCAGCTCCGGCCCCAGCTTGCCCCAGGCCGGCGTCACCGGCTCTACAATGGCACCGAGTTCGGCGAAGACCTGCGCCGCCTTGGCCGCCAGTTCCGCCACTTCCGGGTCCACCCGGGCATGGCCAAGGTCTGCGGTGTAGCCAATGCGCTTGCCGCGCAAATCCATGCCTCGCAACTGGCTGGCATAGTCCTGCGGTGGCGCTTCCAGCGTGGTGTAGTCCAACGGGCTGGGGCCAGACATCGCCTGGGTCATCAACGCCGCGTCATGCACGCTGCGGGTCAGCGGCCCGCCATGCGTCGCCAGGTCGTTATTCGACATTGGCCATACGGGAATGCGCCCATGCGTGGGCTTGAATCCATACACCCCCGAGAAATGCGCCGGCATGCGGATGGAGCCGGCGCCGTCGCCGCCATCATGCAGCGGGCCAAAGCCGCAGGCCGCCGCCACGGCCGCGCCGGCCGAGGAAGCCCCGGCATTCAGCCCATGGCCCCAGGGGTTGTGGGTAATGCCGGAAAGCGGGCTTTGGCTCACGCCCTTCCAGCCGAATTCGGGAGAGGTGGTCTTGCCCAGCATCATCCCGCCGGCTGCATGCAGCCGGGCGATGGCGGGCGAATCCTGGGTGGGGATGGTGCCTTGGGTAATCAGGCTGCCATGGTCGGTCTGCACGCCCTTGGTGGGGTGCAAATCCTTCACCGTGAAGGGTATTCCCTCCAGCAGCCGGGGCGTCTCGCCGCGCATGAACACCGCCTCGGCGGTGCGGGCGGCGGCCATCGCATGCTCCGGCGTCAGCCGCATCATGGCGTTCACGTCGGGGTCCACGCGCTCCATCCGGCGGAGCGTGGCCTCGGCCACCTCCACCGGAGAAAGCCGCCTGGCGCGGTACAGGGCGGCGAGTTCCGCCGCCCCCAACCAGCCAAGCTCGTCGCCCTTGGGCATCAGCGGCCCTGGAAGGCAGGCTTGCGCTTTTCCATGAAGGCGCGGCGGCCTTCCTTGTAGTCAGCGCTGTCGAAGCAAGCCGCCATGGCGGTGCGAATGGCGTCCATGTCGCGGTCAGCGCGGTCCTTGCAGACCGACTTCACCGTCATCTTGTTGGTCTTCAACGAGAGCGGGGCGTTGCCCGCCATGGTCGCGGCCAGCTTGGCCACTTCGGCGTCCAACTGGTCCACCGGCACCACCTTGTTGACCAGGCCGATACGCTCGGCCTCCTTGGCGCCGAAGCGCTCGCCGGTCATCAGGATCATGTGTGCATGGGCGGGGCCCACGAGGTCAACCAGGGCGCGCACCATGTCGAAGCCATAGGCGATGCTCAGCTTGGCGGCGGGAATGCCGAACTGGCTGTCATCGGAGGCGATGCGGATGTCAGTGCCCATGGCAATGCCAAGCCCGCCACCCATGCAGAAGCCACGGATCTGCGCGATGACCGGCCACTTGTAGTTGGAAAGCTTCACCCGGCCCGCGCTGGTGATGCGGTCATATTCCTGCTGGGCATTGGCGTCCGAGCGCACCTTCTCGAACTGCGAAATGTCAGCGCCCGAGACGAAGGCCTTGTCGCCCGCGCCCTTCAGAATAACGCAGCGCACTTCGCCCGAAGCGTCGAACTGGTCGAGCGCCTCGCCCATGCCGCCCCACATGTCCACCGACATGGCGTTCCGCTTTTCCGGCTGGTTGAACACAATGGTGCCAACGCCGTTTTCAAGGCTGGTGAGAATCTTCCCGCCCGCGAGTTCCTGCATGGCCATCAGCCGAGTGCTCCCTTTGCCTTCAGATCCGCGATTTCCGCGGGGGTAAGCCCGGCTTCGGCCAGGATTTCGTCGTTATGCTCGCCAAGGTCCGGAATATCCCGGTAGAAGCCGGTTTCCACGCCCTCGATGTTCACCGGCTGCGCCACCACGTGAATGTCACCGCGCGTGCGGTGCTTCATCGGCATGGCCATTTCCAGGTGCTGAACCTGCGGGTCCTCAAACACTTCCTTGATGTTGTTCACCGGACCGCAGGGAATGCCGGCTTCCTCAAGCTTGTCGATCCAGTACTCGGAAGAGTGCTGCGCGGTGACCTGGCCGATGATCTCGTTGATCCGCTTGCGATCCTTCGACCGCCCGCCATTGGTCTTCCACTCCTCAACCTCCAGCCATTCCTCATGGCCGGCGGCCTTGCAGAAATTCACCCACAGCTTGGGGCTGGAAGCGGCGATGTTGATCGGCTTGTCGGTGGTGGGGAACACGCCCATGGGGATGTTCACCGGGTGGTCATTGCCCGCCTGGCCGGCCACTTCGCCATCCATCAGGAAGCGGCTGGCCTGGAAGTCCAGCATGAAGACCTGCGCTTCCAGCAGGCTGGTATGGACATAGCCACCCTTGCCGGTCCGCTCGCGGTCATACAGCTTCATCATGATGCCCATCGCCAGCAGGTTGCCGGCGGTGAGGTCGTTGATGGGAATGCCGACGCGCATCGGGCCGCGGCCTTCTTCGCCGGTGATGGTCATCAGGCCGCCCATGCCCTGGGCAATCTGGTCCACGCCGCCGCGCTTGCTATAGGGGCCGGTCTGGCCGAAGCCGGAAATGCTGGCATAGATCAGCCGCGGGTTGATCGCCTTCAGGTCGTCATAGGCGATCTTCAGCCGGTGCTTCACCTGCATCCGCATATTCTCAACCAGAATATCCGCGGTGGCCGCCAGCTTCAGGAAGGCTGCGTGCCCGGCCGGGTTCTTCAGGTCAATCGCCAGGCCGCGCTTGTTGCGGTGCAGGTTGATCTGGTCGAAGCCGTCGCGCGCCCCGCCCAGGCCGTCACCGGCCGCCGGCGGTTCCACGCGAATGATCTCGGCGCCCCAGTCGGCCAAATGCCGCACGCAGGTGGGGCCGGCGCGGGCCAGGGTGAGATCCAGCACGCGCAGACCGGCCAGCGGCAGGCGCGTCTCCTGGGCCAATTTCGTATCCATGGCGCTTTCGGGCATGGGACATCCTCCAACTCGTGCCGCAGACTAGGCGCGCCCGCGCCCGACGGCAAAGGGGGGGGGGGGTATGCCGCCGGCCGCGCGCCTTCAGGCCAGGGCGGCGATGGCGTTGATCTCGATCAGCGCATCCGGGGTGGTGAACTTGCTGACTTCCACCATGGTGGAGGCTGGGGCCACGCCGGTGAAATACTCGCGCCGCACCTTATGGATCAGCGGGAATTGTTCCATGTTGCGGATGTACACATCCACCCGGCAGATATCCTCCAGCGTGCCGCCGGCGGCCTCCACGGCGGCCTTCAGATTCTCGCAAACCTGGCGGGTCTGTGCCTCGATATCGCCCAAGCCCACCATCTGGCCGCTGGCATCCTTGGCCAGCATGCCCGAGATGAACAGCAGTCGTCCCTTGGCCTCAATGACGGTGGCCTGGGCGAAATGACCGCTGGGCGGCGGCAGCCGGGGTGAGGTGACGACCTGCTTGGGCATGGGGGTTCTCCGGTTGGGAAGCACCAGCCTAGGACCAGGCAAGCCCCGCCGTCAGCGCAAAAAGCCCTTGGCCTAAAGCCGCTCCCAAAGCTCCGATTCATCCTCCAGCCGAGCGGATTCATGGCCGTGGAAATCGCCCCGCGAGACAATGCCCAGCAGCTTTTCGCCATGCACCACGGGAATATGCCGGAAGCCGCTGTCCCGCATCAGCCGCAGCGCTTCAATGGCGGTGCAATGCGGCCCCAGGCATTCCGGCTGGCTGGTCATCACCTCACGCAACTTGGTTTTTCGCGGGTTGCGGGCTTCGGCCAGCATGCGGCCAATGGCGTCTCGCCCGGTGAAAATGCCCAGCAACCGCCCGGCCGGGTCGGTTATCAGCACGGCGCCAATGCGGTGGTTGCGCATTTCAACGCAGGCCTGCTGCACCGAGGCATCGGGTGGCAGGGTCACCGGGCTGCGCCGGTGCATCACTTCATGCATGGCCCTGTGCGGCATCGCGGCCTCCTTCCCGCATGTTGCGGTTGCGTGGCAGAATGCCGAGAGGGCAGGGTTGCCGCCTTGCGCTGGCGCAAGCTGGAACAGGACGCTGGCGCAAGCTTATTCCGGCTGGAAATTCGCCGCCCGCAGCAGCGCCGCATTGCGCGCCACGTCTTGGGCAATGAAATCCGCAAACGCTGCCGGGCTTTCCGCCACCGGCTCGAAGCCCATCTCGGTCAGCCGTCGCACTACGGCGGGTTCGGCTATTGTGGCCTGCAATTCGGCGTTCACCCGCGCCACAATGCTAGCCGGCAGACCCTTCGGCCCCCACACGCCGTACCAGCTGGCGAATTCCAGCCCCGGCATGCCGCTTTCGGCGGCGGTGGCAATCTCGGGCGCAATGGCGCTGCGGGCGGCGGTGGTAATGGCCAGCGCCTTCACCTGGCCGCCGCGCGCCAGCGGCAGCGTGGCCAGAATCGGGTCCAGCATCAGCTGCACATTGCCAGCGGCCACATCGGCCAGCCCCGGCGCGCTGCCCCGATAGGGCGCAATGGGAATATCCAGCCCGGCCAGCCGGTTGAACTCCAGCGAGGCCAAATGCCCGGCACTGCCCAAGGAGGAGG
>CANFIE010000317.1 GCA_947446625.1 Acetobacteraceae bacterium
GTTGATGGTGGCCTTGCGCTTGAACACGTAGCTCAAGGTCAGCGCCATGCCTGAGATGATCTCAGTCAGCAGCAGGCTGCGCGCGGTGCGATCCAACGTTCCCATGTTTCCCACCTTACGCCGGCAGCCAGCCGGCAAGCTTCAGCACTGTCGCCGTCAGCACCAGCCAAACCAGGCTGAACGGCAGGAACACCTTCCAACCCAGCCGCATCAGCTGGTCGTACCGGTAGCGCGGAAAGGTCGCGCGCACCCAGATGAAGGTGAACAGGCAAATGCAGATCTTCAGCGCAAACCAGATCGGCCCGGGGATCCAGTTCAGCGGCGCGATATCCATCGGCGGCAGCCAGCCACCCAGGAACAGAATGCTGGTCAGCGCCGACATCAGCATCATGTTGGCGTATTCACCGAGGAAGAACACCAGGAAGCCCATGGTGCTGTATTCCACGAAGAAGCCCGAGACCAATTCGCTCTCGCCTTCCGGCAGGTCGAACGGGGCACGGTTGGTTTCCGCCAGCGTGCTGATGAAGAAGATGATGAACATGGGGAACAGCGGAATGCAGAACCATACATTCTTCTGCGCCAGCACCACGTCCGTCAGGTTCAGGCTGCCCACGCACAGCAGCACGGTCACAATCACGAAGCCCATGCTGACTTCGTAGCTCACCATCTGCGCGGCCGAGCGCAGCGCGCCAAGGAAGGCGTATTTCGAGTTCGACGCCCAGCCCGCGATGATGATGCCGTACACGCCCAGCGAGGAAATCGCGAACAGATACAGCACGCCCACGTTGATGTTGGCGATCGCCCAGCCCGCATTCACCGGAATAACCGCCCAGGCCATCAACGCCAGGGTCGTGGTCAAAATAGGCGCGATCAGGAACAGGAACTTGTTGGCGCCAGCCGGGATGATGGTTTCCTTCATCAACGCCTTCAAGGCGTCGGCAAAGGGCTGCAACAGGCCGAAGGGACCGACGACATTCGGCCCCTTGCGCAGTTGCATGGCGGCCAGAACCTTGCGTTCCGCCCAAGTGGTGTAGGCCACGCCCAGCAGCACCGGCACCAGCAGCGCCATGGCCTGAGCCACGGTCAGCGCCAGCACGCCAACCGGGGTAGCAAGAAAGGCGGTAAGCTGTTCCATCCGGGTTACTCCGCCGCCAGCGCGGCCGGCGCCGCATAAGTGCGCGCGCATTCGGCCATGGTCTCGGAAGCGCGGCTGATCGGGTCCTGCTGCCAGTAATTCCCAGGCGGCAGCGCCAGGGCATCATCGCGCAGATTGGCAATATCGCCGGCCGGCCCCACCGCATCGGTGCACACCACCCGCGGCAATTCCTCGTTCTGGTCAAACACCGGGTAGGCCGCCACCAGCCTGGCGCGCAGCGCCTCCAGCGTGTCGTAGCCCAGCGGCTTGCCCATCACGCCGCTCATGGCGCGAATGATCTTCCAATCCTCGCGCGCCTCGCCCGGCGGCGGCACCGCCTGGTAGCCAAGTTGCACGCGGCCCTCGGTGTTCACCCAGGCGGCGTCCTTCTCGGTATAGGCCGCGCCCGGCAGCACCACATCGGCCCGCGCCACGGCAGCCTCACCATGATGCCCCTGCACCACCACGAAGGTGTTCGCCGGCACGCTGCTCAGGTCCAGCCCATCGGCGCCCAGCACCCACAGTGCATCCACGCTGCCGCTCAGCATCTTTGCCATCGGCAGGCCGGAAACAAAGCCTACATCCAGAGCGCCATGCTGCCCGCCGAAGCGATGCAGCAGGTTGAAGCCGTGCCAATCCGGCCGCAGCATGTTGTTGAACGCCGCAATCTGCCAGGCCACCGCCAGCAGCGTCGCGCCATCCGCCCGGGTCAGCGCATGCCGCCCCAGGATCAGCATCGGGTTCTTCGCCTTACGCAGCGTCTCGCAGAACGGGTGCGCGCCCGAGGCCAGCGCCCGCAGCGTTGCCCCGCCCTCGCCCAGCCATTCGCTGGCATAGGTCAGGTCCAGCCCACGCGGCCCCACCACGCCAACCGGGAAGTTGCCGGCAATGGCCCGCTTGCGAATGCGCGCATTCAGCACCGGCGCTTCGGTCCGCGGGTTGCTGCCAATAATCAGCAGCGCATCCGCCTCCTCAATCCCGGCAATCGAGGTGTTGAAACTATAGAAATCGCGGCGGCTCGCATCAATCGCCGCACCATCGGTGCGGCAATCCAGGTTGTTACTGCCCAGGCCGGCCAGCAATTCCTTCAGCGCCAGCGCGCTTTCCACATCGGCCAGATCACCGGCCAGGGCACCAATCCGCTCGCCCTTCGTTGCCGCCAGCCGCGCCGCAATCACGTCAAACGCCTCGGCCCAACCCACTGCCACCAGCTTGCCGTCCTTGCGCACCCAGGGGCGATCCACCCGCTTGCGCTTCAGCCCGTCAAACGAGAACCGCCCGCGATCCGCCAGCCATTCCTCGTTCACATCCTCATGCACCCGCGGCAGCACGCGCAGCACTTCGCCGCTGCGCGTATCAATGCGGATATTGGTGCCTACCGCGTCCAGAACGTCGATGCTGTCGGCCTTCCGCAACTCCCACGGCCGCGACACGAAGGCATAGGGCCGCGAGGTCAGCGCGCCCACCGGGCAAATGTCGATCAAGTTGCCCGAAAGCTCGGACGTCAGCGCCTTTTCAACATAGGTGCCAACCTCCATGTGCTCGCCACGGTTGGTCGCGCCCAGTTCGGCGGTGCCGGCAACCTCGGTGGTGAAGCGAATGCAGCGCGTGCACTGGATGCACCGCGTCATGATCGTCTTGACCAGCGGCCCCATATACTTGTCTTTGACGACGCGCTTTTCTTCCTTGTAGCGGCTCTTGTCGCCGCCAAAGGCCATCGCCTGGTCCTGCAGGTCGCACTCGCCGCCCTGGTCGCAAATCGGGCAATCCAGCGGGTGGTTGATGAGCAGAAACTCCATCACCCCGCGCCGCGCCCGCCGCACCATCTCGGTATCGGTAAACACCTTCATGCCATCGGCCACCGGGAAAGCGCAGGAAGCAACCGGCTTCGGTGCCTTCTCCACTTCCACCAGGCACATGCGGCAATTGCCGGCAACGCTCAGGCGCTCATGGTAGCAGAAGCGCGGAATCTCAACGCCCGCCGCCTCACAGGCCTGCAGAACCGAGGCGCCATTCGGCACCTCAACCTCAATGCCGTCGATCGTAACCTTCGCCATCGCCCTTACTCCGCCGCCAGGGCAACGGGGGCGGCGCCCGCCGTGCGCGCCTTATAAGCCGCGATGCGCTCTTCCATCATCGGCCGGAAATGCCGGATCAAGCCCTGCACCGGCCACACGCCGCCATCGGCCAGCGCGCAGATGGTGTGGCCTTCAATCTGCCGCGTCACCTGCTCCAGCACGTCAATCTCGGCCACTTCAGCGCGGCCTTCCACCATGCGGTCCATCATGCGGCCCACCCAGCCCATGCCTTCACGGCACGGCGTGCACTGGCCGCAGCTCTCATGCTTGTAGAACTTGCTGAGCCGCGCGATCGCCTTGATGAGATCGGTGGACTTGTCCATCACGATCACACCCGCGGTGCCGAGGCCCGACCGATGTTCGCGCAGCGCGTCGAAGTCCATCAGCACGTCGTCGCAGATCGGCTTCGGAATCATCGGCGTGGAGGACCCGCCGGGGATGACCGCCAGCAGGTTGTCCCAGCCGCCGCGCACGCCGCCAGCGTGGCGGTCGATGAGCTCGCGCAGCGGGATGCTCATCTCCTCCTCAACATTGCAGGGCTTGTTCACATGCCCCTGCAGGCAGAAGATCTTGGTGCCGACGTTGTTCTTGCGCCCAAAGCCGGAAAACCAGCTGGCGCCACGACGCAGGATGGTCGGAACCACCGCGATCGTCTCCACGTTGTTCACCGTGGAGGGGCAGCCATACAGCCCGACGGCGGCCGGGAATGGCGGCTTCAGCCGCGGCATGCCCTTCTTGCCTTCCAGGCTCTCAATCAGCGCCGTCTCTTCGCCGCAGATATAGGCGCCGGCGCCGCGATGCACGTAGAGTTCGAAGTCGAAGCCGGTGCCGCAGGCATTCTTGCCGATCAAACCCGCAGCATAGGCTTCGTCGATGGCAGCCTGCAGAACCAGGTGCTCGTTGTAGTATTCGCCGCGCACGTAGATGTAGCCGGCATTGGCACCCATCGCGACACCGGCGATCAGGCAGCCCTCGATCAGCGTATGCGGGTCATGCCGCAGGATATCGCGATCCTTGCAGGTACCAGGCTCCGACTCGTCTGAGTTCACCACCAGGTAGTGCGGCCGGTCGCTGGCCTGCTTTGGCATGAACGACCACTTCAGCCCGGTTGGGAAACCGGCGCCGCCGCGGCCCCGCAGGCCGGAGGCCTTCATCTCGTCGATGATCCAGTCGCGGCCCTTCAGCACGATATCCTTCGTGCCGTCCCAGTTGCCGCGCTTGCGCGCCGCTTCAAGGCCCCAATGCTGCATGCCGTACAGGTTGGTGAAAATGCGGTCCTTGTCGGAAAGCGCCATCTCTACTCTCCCGCCACGTCAACAAGGGTGATCGGGCCACCCTCGGGTGCGCTGTTCAACCGCCCAATCACCGAACCAGGTGCCGGCCGCTCGCCGCGCTTCAGCGCCTCGATCAGCTTCACCGTGCTCTCGTAGTCCAGGTCTTCGTAGTAGTCGTCATCCACGCACAGAATCGGCGCATTCACGCAGCCGCCCATGCATTCCACTTCGCTGAGCGTGAAGTTGCCGTCGGCGCTGGTATCGCCATAGCCACTCAACCCGCCAGCATCCTTGCAGGCCTTCAGCACGGCATCGCTGCCACGCAGCCAGCACGGCGTGGTACCGCACACCTGCAAATGGAAGCGCCCAATCGGCTTGGTATTGAACATGAAGTAGAAGGTCGCAACCTCGTACACACGCATCGGCGCCATGCCCAGGCGCGCCGCCACCGCATCCATGCCCACGCGCGGCACCCAGGCGCTGTCGGTCTGCCGCTTCATCTGCTTCTGCACAATGTACAGCAGCGGAATCACCGCGCTCGCCTGCTTCCCCGCCGGGTAGCGCGCCACAATCTTCTCAATCGCGGCATCGCTCTCGGCATCGAAAGCGAAGCTCGCCGGTTCCTCATGGTGGTGGGCAGTCACCGGTCGATCTCCCCGAACACAATGTCGAGCGACCCGA
>CANFIE010000318.1 GCA_947446625.1 Acetobacteraceae bacterium
GGCTGGACATGACGCCTCCCGGATTTCCCGCGCAGCATGGCCGGCGGGAACCCAAGGTCAAGCCGGCACGAAGGCACCCTCGCGGTCCAGCAGCGTCAGCGCGCCGGTGCGGATGTCGAAATGCCCGCCCTGCAGCTTCAGCCGGCCATCCAGCACGCGTTCCGCCACGAAGGGGAACGACATCAGGTTGTCGAGCGAAAGCCGCACCGCCTCATGCTCCAGCGCCAATTGCGCGTCCACGGGGTCGCAGCGCAGCACGCGGTTGCGGGCGCTGGCGGCAATGCGAATCCACGGGCCGATGAACTCGCCCATCTGCGCCGGCACCCCGCCCAGCAGCGCCATGATGCCACCGCACATGGCATGGCCCAGCACGATGATCTCGGCCACCTGCAAGCCGCGCACGGCGAATTCCACCGCCGCCGACGTGCCATGCAGCGAGCCATCCGGCTGGTAGGGTGGCACCAGGTTGGCCACGTTGCGCAGGGTGAAGATCTCGCCTGGCCCGGCGCCGAAGATCATGCCCGGGTCTACGCGGCTGTCGGAACAGCCAATCACCATCACCCGCGGCTGCTGGCCACGCGCGGCCAGGGCCTCGAACTGCTTGCGACGCTCGGGCCATTCACTGGCCCGGAAGCGCCGGTATCCGTCTATCAACTGGTCCATGCCGCCCAAATGGCGCGGCAGGGCTCAGCCCGCAAGAGAGCGCAGCGCCTCACACACCTGGCCAATCTGCGCCCCGGTCAGCTCGGGGTACATCGGCAGGCTCAGTACTTCCTGCGCGGCGCGGGCGGTTTCCACGCAGCCGGCCGGGCCCATGGGCACCCGGCCCTGATAAGCCGACTGCAGATGCACCGGCGCCGGGTAATGCACCCCGGTGCCAACGCCCATCGCCTTCAGCTTGGCCTGCACCTCGGCGCGATTGGTCACCCGCATCACGTATTGGTGGAACACATGCTCGGCACCGGGGCGACGCACCGGCGGCGCAATCGGGCCATCGGCCAGCGCCACGTCATAGGCACCGGCAATGGCGCGGCGGCGGGCATTGCCGGCATCCAGCACTGGCAGCCGCACCCGCAGAATGGCGGCCTGCAACTCATCCAGCCGGCTGTTGATGCCGACCATCGAGGAGATATAGCGCTCCTTCCAGCCATATTGCCGAATGGCGGCAATCCGCTCGGCCAGCTCGAAATCATCGGTGGCCAGCACGCCGCCATCGCCCAGCGCGCCCAGATTCTTGGTGGGGTACAGGCTGAAGGCGGCGGCGGTGCCCAGCGTGCCCAGCTTCTGCCCACCCAGCCGGGCGCCATGCGCCTGGGCGCAATCCTCAATCAAGGCCACGCCATTGGCGCGGCAGGCCGCCAGCATGGGGCCAAGCTCAGCCGCCTGGCCGTACAGATGCACCACAATGGCGGCCTTGATCGGCGGCAGCCCCGGCGGCGGGTCCTCCAGCACGGCCACCAGCTCGTCGGGGTCCATGGTGAAGGTATCGGGGTCGATATCCAGCAGCAGCGGCGTCGCGCCCACCATCTCAATGGCGGCCACGGTGGCCACGGCGGTGTGGGAAACGGTGGCGACGGTGCAGCCCTCGCCAATGCCCAGGCCGCGCAGGATCAGCGCCAGCGCATCCGTGCCATTGGCGCAGCCCACGGCGCGGGTGGTGCCCAGCCATTCGGCGAATTCCCTCTCGAAGGCCTCGCCCTCCTTGCCCAGGATGTACCAGCCGCTGTCCAGCGCGCGGGCCACGGCGGCGTCAATCTCGGCCTTCTGCGCGCGGTAGCCGGCGCCGGGGTCGGCCTGTGGGATCATTTGCATGGCGGGGAATCCTTACAGGTAGTCGGCCAGACGTTGACGATACCACTCCAGCGAGCGGCGCAAACCCTCATCCAGCCCCACCCGGGCGGTCCAGCCCGTGGCCTGGCGGAAGGCGTGGTCGTCGGCGTGGTAGCTGCCGATATCAATCGGCGCCCGGTCAGCCGGGAATTCCTTGGTGGTGAAGCTGCCCTTGCCGTCATTGGCGGCAATCAGCAACTCCGCCAGTTGCAGCAGGCTGGCCGGCGGCGCGCCGCCCAGGTTGAACACATGGCCGTTCACCCCCTCCAGCGCCGCGCATTCGGCGGCCCGGATGAAGGCCTCGGTCACATCGTCCACAAAGGTCAGGTCGCGCAGTTGCTCACCGCCCCACACCTCAAAGGCCTCACCCTCAAGCACCCGGCGAATCCAGATGCCCAGGAAGGTTTGCCGCGCATCGCGAATCCGCAGCCGCGGGCCGTAGCAATTGGTCAGCCGCAGCGAGACCACGGGCCGGTGCAGCACCCGGCTTTCCAGCAGCCAGTATTGCTCCCCGGCCCATTTGGAAACGCCATTGGCGTCCGGCGGGTTGACGGTGTGCTTCTCGTTCACCGGCAGGTATTCCGGCCGGCCATAGAATTGCCGGGTGCTGGCATGCACCACCACGGCCTTGGGCGCCGCCTCGCGCATCACCTGAATCAGCCGCACCTGGGCCACGGCGTTGATGGCGATATCCGCCACCGGGTCCTTCTGGCCGCCCATATGGCTGGTTTGCGCCGCCATGTTGAACAGCACATCCACGCCCTGGCACAGGCTATGCAACTCCACGTCGCGGATATCACCGCGCACCAGCAGGCAGTTGGCGCCTTCCAGGTTGGCCAGGCTGGCACCGCCATCCGGCATCATGGCGTCTATCGCCGTAACCCGCGCACCCAGCCCCGCCAGGGTGTGGCACAGCGCGCTGCCCAGAAAGCCGGCCCCGCCGGTGACCAGCACGCGCTTGCCGCGCCAGGAAGCGCGGTCGAATTGATTGCTCATGTCATGTCCAATGCCCAAGGCGGGTTATAATCCTTCGGCCCCGGTATATCAGGCCTCGATTAAGGCGGATTGACGCCTACTCCCCGGCAACCTCGCGGCGCGGCGGGGTGGCGGCGGGCTTCTTCTCGGCGGCGGCCGCGGCCGAGGCAGCCTCGCCGGTCACGCTGCCGCGCATGATCTCGCCAAAGCCGAACAGCAGCAGCAACTGCCCCAGCAGCATCTGAATGGCCGCCAGCAGCCGCACGCCATCATCGCTGGGCTGGATATCGCCATACCCCACGGTGGAAAGCGTCACGATGCTGAAGTGCAGCGCGTCGGAGAAATCCAGCCGCGAGGGCTGGCCCAGCGCGTAGAACAACGGCGTGCGGGAAAGACCGTCGGCAATGCGGTAGCAGCAGCCAAACACCACCCCCAGCAGCGCGAAGATGCTGACATAGGTGGCCATCGGCACCGCCAGATGCGCCAGCCGCTTGCTGACGGTTTGCAGAATGGCGGCAATATCCACCAGCAGCCGCACCACATCGGAAACCGCCGCCGCGCTGATGCCGGCAATCACCGCCATGGCCAGCAGCAGCATGGCGGTCTGCTCAAGCTCCGGCAGGCGGTTGATGGGCGTGGCCATGGAAACCAGGCCGATCAGCGCGGTAAAGCCCAACCAGCGGGCGAAGCGCGGCAAATGCTCCAGGTCCGGCGCGCTGGTGGCTTCCGCCAGGCGCAGCAGGTCTGCCCGCCGCAGCCAGCAGGCCGCAACAAAGGCCGCCACCGGCAGCAGAAACCCCACTGGCCTGGCCCAGTCCATGGCCAGCGGAAACGCCGCCCGGCCCAGCACCACGTACAGGCAAATATACACCGCCAGCCCATTGGCCACGCCCAATGCAAACAGCGGCCCATGCGGGAAGATCAGGTGCAGCCCGCCCACCGCCAGCCCTGCCACCAACAGCGCCATGGCCGAGAACGCCCAGCCCTGGTCGGCCACGCCGCCGGCCACCAGCAGGGTAAGCCCCACGGTCAGCCCGGCGCCGATCAACCCCTGGCGCTGCGGGCGCTGCAGCCGGTGGCGCGCCGCGGCCAGCACACTGCCGGCCATGCGCCCGCGCCGGGCAATGGCGCCGGCGCGCTTCCTCATGGCAGGGCCGCCACGCCGGTTATCTCCACCCGCCAGGCGGGGTCCACCAGCGCGGCCTGAATGGTCATGCGCGCCGGCTTGTGGCCCGTGGCCAGCCAGCGGTCCCAGGCGCGGTTCATCGCCGGTGCCTCGGTGATATCGGCCAGCACCACGGTCACGCTCAGCAGGCGGGTCTTGTCGGTGCCAGCCTCGGCCAGCAGGGCGTCGATCTGCGCAAGGATATCGGCGGTCTGGCCCTCGGTATCCAGGCTGGCGTCATCCGCCACCTGCCCGGCCAGCCATACCAGCCCACCATGCGCCACCGCGCCCGAAAGCCGCGCTTCTTCCGCCAGTCGTCGTATCGTCATGCCCAACCCCCATTCCCGCGCCGCCTGGAATCGGCCATGAAGCCAGCCAGGGGAGAATACCGCCGATGCTCTCGATACTCGACCGTGCGATGGTGACCAGCCGTTTTGTGCTCGTGGTCTTCTTTTTCGGGCTGCTGGTGGGCCTGGGCCTGTTCGCCCTGCGCTTTCTGGGCAAGCTGGCGAAAATGGCCACCGATGTCTTCGTGATGAGCGACGAGGAAATGCTGCTGGGCCTGCTGCACCTGGTGGACAGCGCCCTGGTGGCCAGCCTGGTGGTGATGGTGGCCCTGGCCAGCTACGACAATCTGGTCAGCCGGCTGGCCGAGGAAGCCGCCGAGGCGCAGATGGGCTGGGGGGTGAAGACCGACCATTCCAACCTGAAGATCAAGGTAGCCACCGCCATCATCGCGATCTCCTCCATCCATTTGTTGCAGGTGTTCCTGCGGGTGGATGAGCACAGCGCCGACAGCATCATGTGGCGCGTGGTGATCCATGTGGTGTTTTTGGTGGGCGCGCTGCTGCTGGGCGTGCTGGACCGGGTCAGCCGGGGGCCGGATGGCCGGGGGCATTAGTTGGCTGCTTTCTTTATGTCCGAGTAGGGGATTCGAGATGAGCAAGGACGGAAATGACAATTTCCATTAGTTTTTTTTGGATTTCGGCCCTTGGCTATCGGACGAAAATCGTTATAATTGTAACGTTTCCTATCAATAGGCAGTGGATTTTCGGATGAAGATATTTTGGTCTTGGCAGAGTGATCGAGATCCGAAACTGCATCATTATTTTGTGCGCGACGCGCTAAAGGAAGCTTGCAAGCTTATCGCCAATGATCCCGAATACGATGAAGCTCAGCGGCCTGAAGTTGACCA
>CANFIE010000319.1 GCA_947446625.1 Acetobacteraceae bacterium
GAGGCACGGGCGGCGCCATGCCGCCTGCGCGGCTTGCCCCATCGGCGGCCTCACCGCGCCATGGCGGGCCACAGTTCGGCCCAGGGCTGCGCCGCCTCCCATTCCGCCGCCAGCGCGCATAGCAGGCCATCGGCCCCCATTGCCGCCACCACCTGCACGCCCACCGGCATGCCGCTGCGGCTGCGTGGCCCCGGCAGCGCCATGGCCGGCAGCCCCGCCATATTGGCAAAGGCGGTGAACACCGCATGGCCGCGTGGCCCCACCTTCTGGCCGGCAATCTCGGGCGGAAACACCGCATCCGCCGGCCAGGGCAGCGCGGCGGCCGCCGGGGTCAGCAGCAGGTCGGCGCCCTCAAAAAACGCGGCCATGCGTGCCTTGAGCACCGCCCGCGCATCCAGCGCCGCGAACAGCGCGCTGGCCGGCAGCGCCCGCCCGGCGGCGGCCATGTCGCGCAGCATCGGCGCTTCGGGGCTGGGGCGGCCGGGCATGGCGTCCAGCATCCAGGCCAGCCCGGCCTGGCCGATGGCGCCAAACGCCGCCGCCACCGCATCCGGCGCAAAGGGCGCCTCGGCTTCCACAACCTCATGCCCCAGCGCGGCCAGGCCTTGGGCCACGGCGGCGGCGCTGGCGGCGCAATCGGCATCTACCGGATGGCCGGCAAAGCGCGGCACAAAGCGTATCCGCAGCCGGTCCAGCTTCGCCGGCACCGCAAAGGCCGGCAGCGCCAAGCTGGCGGGGTCACGCGCATCCGGTGCGGTCAGCAGCGCCAGCACGGCGGCCAGGTCGGCGCTGGTGCGGGCTATCGGGCCGATTTGCTCGCAATCCAGCAGAATCGCCGGCAAGCCATCGCACCGCGCCACCCGGCCCGGGGTCGGCTTCAGCCCCAGCAGCCCGGCATGCGAAGCCGGCCGCCGAATTGAGCCGCCACCATCCGTCCCCAGCGCCAGCGGCCCCAGCCCGGCCGCCACCGCCGCCACCGCCCCGCCCGAGGAGCCACCCGGCGTCAACGCCGGGTTCCACGGGTTGCGGGTTACGCCGTACACCTTGTTGTCGGTGTACCCCTGCAAGGTGAACTCGGGCACGTTGGTCTTGCCCAGCAGCACCAGTCCGGCGGCCCGCAGCCGCGCCACCGGCAACTCGTCGCGTTCCGGCACATAGGCCGCGAAAACCGGGCTGCCCCAGGCGCAGGGCAGCCCCGCCACGGCGATATTGTCCTTCACCGAAAACGGCACACCATCCAGCGCCGAAAGCGGCGTGCCGGCCCGCCAACGCGCCGCGCTGGCCTCCGCCGCAGCCTGGGCGCCGGGCGCCCGGGCCACAATGGCGTTCAGCACCGGGTTCAGCCGGGCAATGCGCGCTTCCACCGCGGCCAGCACCGCCACCGGGCAAAGCGAGCCAGCCGCATAGCCAGCGGCCAGCGCGGTGGCGGAAAGGGTCGCGGGGTCCTGCGGCATTACACCACCTGGTTCTTCAGCGCCGTTTCGCCCCGGCCCAACCGGCCCAGGTTTTCCATCAGCAGGTCCAGCACGTTATCCTCATAGCGGCGGGTCTCGCCGGCGGTGTGCGGCGTGATGAGCACATTCGGCATGGCCCAGAGCGGGCTGTCGGCGGCCAACGGCTCCACCTCGGTGCAATCCAGCGCCGCACCGGCGATCTGCCCGCGCGCCAGGGCGGCCACCACATCGGCCTCCACGCACACCCGGCCACGCGCCACATTCACCAGGTAGGCATCGGGCCGCATCAGCGCCAGCGCCTCGGCATTGATGAGGCCGGTCGTCTCCGGCGTCAGCGGGCAGGTCAGCGCCACGAAATCCGCCCGCGGCAGTTGCGCCTTCAGCGCCGCCAGCCCGTGCACCTCATCGGCCGCGCCAGCACCGCCGGCGGGGTCGCGCCGAATGCCGATCACCTTCATGTCAAACGCCTTGGCCAGCTGCGCCAGCCGGCCACCGATGCGCCCCAGCCCCACCACCAGCAGCGTCTTGCCGCCCAGCTCATCCTCGCGCCTGGTCAGGTCACCGATCATGCCGCGCCAATGCCGCTTGGCCTGGTTGTCCCGCGCTTCCGGCAGCAATCGCGCCAGCGCCAGAATCAGCGAAATCGCATGTTCCGAAACCGCCCGCGCATTGGCGCCCTGGGCGCTGGCCAGCCTGATTCCGGCCTTGGCGAAGGCCTCCTTGCCGTACTGGTCCACCCCGGCGCTGATCGACTGCACAAAGCGCAGCTTCGGCGCCAGCGGAATCAGGTCGTCCTTCCACAGCCCGCTGATCACCACCACATCGGCCTGCCCCACGGCCCCCTCCAGCGCGGCGCGGTCGCGCACCTCAATGCTGCGAATCCCGGTATTGCGCGCCGCGAAGCGGTCCTGCATCCGGTAGGCGGCATGGGCGAAGCAGATGGTCATGGCATTCGGGGCGGGCAGCATGAGAAAACCTTTCCGGCAGGGGTTGCCGCATCTATCCGCACAACCCCGCCCCCCGGCAAGCCATGGCCACAGCACCGCCACCTTGTTGCACTACCTCTCCCGCCCATGAACCCGCCCCTGAAACAGCGTGAACCCCTGCTGCTGGCCCTGGCCATGGCGCTCTGCCTGGCCGTGTTCTTCCGCGTCCAGTTGCTCAACGGCTTCACCCTGCTGCTGGGAGACCGCCACGACGGCGTCATCGAACTCGCCATCCTGGAACATTGGCGCAACGTGCTGGCCGGCGCCGAGCCCTGGAACCGCACCGCCTACTTCTTCCCGGTGCCCGGCACCCTTGGCTACAATGATGGCTATCTGATCTTCGGCCTGCTGCACGCCGGCTTCCGCGCCCTGGGGGCAGACCCCTTCCTGGCCGGAGAACTCGTCAACGCCGCCCTCCGCGCCCTCGGCTTCCTTGGCATGCACCTGCTGGCCCGCCGCATCTTCGCCCTGCCCCTAGGCTGGGCGCTGCTGGCCGCCGCTCTGTTCACCCTCTCCAACAACCTGGCCATCCGCGCCAGCCACGCCCAACTCTTCTGCGTCTCCCTCGCCCCCGGCCTCGCCCTCCTCCTCAGCCTCAGCCTGCGCGCCCTGCTGACCGGCAACCGCCCCGCCCTGCTCGCCTGGGGCATCACCTTCCTCCTCGCCTTCTCCGCCTGGCTCCTCTCCGGCTTCTACATGGCATTTTACTTTTGCTTCTTCGGGCTCGCGGTGCTCGCCGTTTGGCTGGCGGTGGCTGGCGGTGCTGCTCGAAGGGTCTTGTGGGTGGGGGTGCGCCGGCAGTGGGTGGCGTTGGTGGGGCTGGGGGTGGTGGGGGTGGGGCTGAACCTGCCCTTCCTGCTGGTCTACCTGCCCAAGGCGGCGGAAACCGGCATGCATGGCTGGGCCATGGTGCGGCAATTCACCCTCTCGCCGCTCGACATCCTCCACGTCGGCACCGGCAACTACGTCTGGGGCTGGCTGGTGCGCCTGCTGAACTTCGCCTTCCGGCCCGACATGCCCGCCTGGTCCGAGCAGATGACCGGCTTTCCCCTGGCGCTGCTGCTGCTGTTTGCCGCCGCGCTGTGGCGCCCGGCTGGCGGCGCCTTGCCCCGCGCCCTGGCCCTGGCCACCGCCCTCACCTGGCTGCTGACTCTGCGCTTCGCCGGGCATTCCCCCTGGTGGCTGGTGTATGAGGCCTTTCCCGGCGCCAAGGCCGCCCGCGTGGTGGCGCGCTACCAGCTCTTCCTGGCCGCGCCGCTCAGCCTGCTGGTGGTGGTCTGGCTCTCGCACCAGCGGCTCAACCGACTGGCGCTGGGCCTGCTGGTGGCGCTGCTGCTGGGGGAGCAACTCAACAGCTATGCCCCCACCTTCCTCGACCGCCCGCTGGAGTTGGCCCGGCTGCGCGCCATTCCCGCGCCGCCCGCCGCCTGCCAAAGCTTCTTCATCACCGCTGCCCGCACCGAAAGCCGCTTCGGCGAGGAAGTGGACAACGTGTACAACCACAACACCGAGGCGATGCTGGTGGCGGAATACCTCCGCCTGCCCACGGTGAACGGCATTTCCACCTTCAACCCACCCGGCTGGCCCGACGGCCTGCCCGGCACGCCCGAATATGCCGCCAATATCCGCCGCTACGCCGCCAGCCACGGCCTGCAAGGCCTGTGCGGGCTGAACCTGCGCAGCTTCGCCTGGACCTTACCCGAGCCTTGAGGCGCCCTGGGCGCTGCAATGCGCCAACTGCCCACCCGCAAAAACCGCCACCACGCCGGGGCCGGCGGGGTCCACCAGCAGCACATCGCCACGCTGGCCGGGCGCCAGGGTGCCACGGTCGGTCAGCCCACAGGCGCGGGCCGGATTTTCCGAGACCAGCGCCCAGGCCCGCGGCAAATCCAGCACGCCGCGCCCCAGCATGGTGAAGGCGGCGTTCAACATGGCCGGCCAATGATAGTCGCTGGCCAGCACGGTCACCACGCCCTGTTCCGCCAGCGGCGCCGCGCTGGCCCAGCCGAGGTGACTGCCACCGCGCACCACATTCGGCGCGCCCATCACCACCGCTTCGCCATCCGCCGCCGCCATGCGGCCCACCGCCTCGGCCACCGGAAACTCGCAAATGCTGGCGCCCAGGGCGCGGAACAGGTGCCGCGTCTCGGCGCTGTCATCGTCATGGCTCAGCATGGGCAGCCCGACCGCCCGCGCCGCCGCCGCCAGCTTCTCCCGCGCCGCCGGCACCTCGCCGGCCCGCTCCGCCACCTGCCGCGCCAGGGTGGCGAAAGCCTCGTTCTTCATCCCCGCCCGGCCGGCGTATTTCGCCAGCTCCTTCGGGTCGCCCAGCTTCTTCACAATGCTCGGCGTATGGTCATTGAACCCCAGCAGATGCACCCGCCCGGCGGCGATATCCGCCAGCGCGTCGGCCAGCGCCTCCAGGTTGAAGGCCTCAAACCGCAGATGCACGCGCAGATCCGCCGCCGACTGCGGCCGTGCCACATCCAGCGCCGCCATCAGCGCCCGCCACATCTCCAGCGAGCGCAACCCCGGCTCCCAGGAAAGCGTCACGCCCAAAAACGCCGTGGTGATGCCATTGGCCAGCAACTGCGCCGCCGTATCCCGCAGCGCGATGCCGGGTGCGAAGTTGATGCCCGGGCGCGGTTGCAGGCAGCGCTCATGCGCGTCGCCGTGAATATCC
>CANFIE010000320.1 GCA_947446625.1 Acetobacteraceae bacterium
GAGAATCTCAAACAGCTTCTGGTGCCCGGCGGCTTCCTCTGCCTTGCGCAGCACAATGAAGTTCCAGGGCTGCCAGTTGAAGCAGCTGGCGCTCCAGCGCGCCGCTTCCAGCAGGCTGTTCAGGGCCGAGGCGCTGACCGGCGTTTCCAGGTAGCTGCGCGGGCTCCAGCGGCGGCGGAAATTGGCTTCAATCGGGTGCTCGGCGGGGGATTCGCGATCCGGCGGGGTGGCAAGCTGCATGGTGTTATCTCCAGTTCACTGTTGCGGAATATTGGCGCTCAGCACCAGGCGGCGGGCGCGGTCGATCTCCACCTCCACCAAGGCGCGGGCGGCGTCGGGCGTGCTCACAATGGGGGAAAGGCCAAGCCCTTCCAGCTTCGCGCGCAGGGCGGGGTCGGTCATCAGCCGGGCCAGCTCGGCCTGCAAGCGCCACAAAATGGAAGCATCGGTCCCCCCGGGGAAGCCAATGGCGTACCAGGTGGCTTGCAGAAAGCCCTCCACGCCTTCCTCCTGCGCCGTGGGTACCTCGGGCAGGCCAGGGAAGCGCCGGGCGGTGGTGGCCACCAGGGCACGCGCCTCGCCGGCCCGCACCTGGGGCAGCACGGCGGCGGCGGTCTCCATCACCAGTTGCACATCGCCGCGCCGCAGCGCCACCAGGGCGGCCGGGGTATCCCGATAGGGTACATGGGTCAGCCGGGTGCCGGTGGCGGCCTGCAAGGCCTCGGCGGCGAAGTGCTGGGTGCTGCCCACCCCCACCGTGGCCAGGTTCAGCCCGCCGGGCTGGGCGCGGGCGGCTTGCAGCATGGCGCGCAGGCTGGGCCAAGGGGCGTTGGGCGCCACCAGCAGCACCAGCGCCATGCTGGCCACCACGGTGGCCGGCACCACATCCACCAGCGGGTCATAGGGCAGCCGGCTGAAGATCGCCGCGCTGGCGGCGAAGCCGTTGTTCAGCAGCATCATGGTGCTGCCATCGGGCCGGGCATGCGCCAGGGTTTCGGCCGCCAGGGTGCCGCCGGCGCCGGGCTTGTTCTCCACCACCACCGGCTGGCCCAGCGCCCGGGCCAGTTCCGGCGCCAGCAGCCGGGCCAGAATATCGGTGGTGCCACCTGGGCCAAAGCCCTGGATGAAGCGAATCGGCCGCTCCGGCCAACCCTGCGCCCGCGCCGCGCCAGCCCAGGGCAGGGCGGCGCCAGCGGCCAGCAGCGCGCGCCGCCGCATCAGCCGAAGGTCCCCAGCAAATCGTTAATCTCCGCCGGGGTCAGCAAGCGCGCATTCTGCCCGCGCAGCATCAGTGCCAGCTTGGCGGCTTCCTCCAACTCCTCGGCGGCATACACCGCGTCGTCCAGCGTCTTGCCGCTCACCACCGGGCCATGATTGGCCAGCAGCACCGCCCGCGCATCCTTGGCGGCGGCGGCGATATCCGCCTCCATCGCCGCATCGCCGGGCCGATAATACTTCACCACCGGCAGCCGCCGCCCCACCCGCATCACGAAGTAGGGCGTCAGCGGCGGTATCGGCGCGTCCTCGCCCGGTGCCGCCAGGCAGGCAATGGCGGTGGCCTGGGTGGAATGCAGGTGCACCACCGCCCCGGCGTCCGGCCGCGCCTCCAGGAAGGCCCGATGCATGAACACTTCCTTGCTCGGCTTGTCGCCGCCCACATGCCGGTACTGCCGGTCCAGCTTGGAAATCCGCGCCGGGTCCAGCCGCCCCAGGCAGGAATTGGTCGGGGTCATCAAGAACCCGTCCTCCAGCCGCACGCTGATATTCCCGGCCGAGCCCACCGAATACCCGCGTGCGAACAGCGAAGCGCCATGCTCCGCCAGCCGCTCCCGCAGCCGTGCTTCCTCAGACATGTTCAAACGCCCGCAGGAAGAAGTCCCGGTCACCGAAATTGCCGCTCTTCAGCGCCAGATGCATCCCCACCGGCTCGGCGAAGGTCCAGGGCACGCCGGGGGCAATCTCCGGCCCAATGCGCAGTGCCGCCACGCCCAGCTGCGTCACCACGGCGCCCGAGGTTTCTCCCCCCGCCACCACCAGCCGCTTCACCCCAAGCGTCACCATATGCGCGGCAATGGCGGCCAGGGTTTCTTCCACCAGCGCGCCGGCGGCATCGCGCCCCAGCCTGGCCTGCAAGGCCGCCACCTTCTCGGGCGTGGCGCTGGCCGCCACCAGCACCGGCCCGCTCTCGCCCAGCGTGGCGTCCAGCCAGGCCGTGGCCTGCGCCACCAGCGCCGCCACATCCGGCGTGGCCAGCACGTCCAGCTCCAGCGTCGGCATATGGTCCCGCGCAAAGCCAATCTGCGCCAGCGTCGCCCGGCTGCACGAACCCGCCAGCACCGCGGCCCGGCCCTGCATCGGCGGCAGCGCGGCGGCGCTGTCACCGCGTTCCGGCAGCAGCCCCTTGGCGCGGAAATTCGCCGGCAAGCCCATGGCCACGCCACTGCCGCCCGTGATCAGCGCATGGTCGGCGGCGGCCTCGCCAATCGCCATCAGATGCTGGTCGGTCACCGCATCCACAATGGCGTAGCGCCGGCCACCTTCCTTCAACTGCCCCATGGCGCGCTTGATCGCCTGCGCCCCCTGTTCCACCGTGGCGAAGTTCACCAGCCCCACGCTGCCCTCGGTCTGCCGGCTCAGCACCCGCACCAGGTTGGCGTCGGTCATCGGCGTCAGCGGATGCTTCTCCATCCCGCTCTCATTCAGCAGCGCCCCGCCCACGAACAGATGCCCCTGGAACACCGTGCGCCCATTGGTGGGGAAGGCCGGATTGGCCAGCGCAAAGCCGCAGCCCAGCCGCTTCACCAGCGCATCCGCCACCGGGCCGATATTGCCGGCGTCGGTGGAATCAAACGTCGAGCAGTACTTGAAGAACAACTGCCGCGCCCCGCCGGCCAGCAGCGCCTCGGCGGCGGCCAGGCTTTCCGCCACGGCCTGCGCCACCGGGCTGGTGCGGCTTTTCAGCGCCACAATCACCACATCGGCCTCGGGCAGCGGCCCGGTCGGCACGCCAATAACCTGCACGGCCGTCATGCCGCCCTTCACCAGCGTATTCGCCAGGTCCGTCGCCCCGGTAAAATCATCCGCGATGCAACCGAGCAGCATGGTCATCCTCCCTTACAGCGGCGTGCCGTCTTTCCGGCTGTAGCGCCATTTGCCGTCATCGCCCATTTCGCCCGCCAGGTCATCATCCGGATAGGTGGTAACATCCCCCCGGCTGCGGTCGCCCACTTCCAGCAGCACCACGGGCAGGGCGCTGCGATTCACCAGGCAATGGGCATTGCCACCCCCCGCCCGAAACCCCGCGCACATGCCCGGGCCCAGCGTCGTCTCCCCGGCATCGGTCACCAGAACGGGGTGGCCCTGCAGCACATACACAAACTCATCCTGCCGCGCATGCCTGTGCCGCATGCTGGAAGCCGCGCCCGGCGCCAGCGTGGTCAGGTTCACGCCGAAATTCACCAGCCCGAACACATCACCCAGCGCCTGCTTTTCCCGCCCCGCCACGCGGCGGGCCAGGTCGGGCGGGTAGCCATTGCTGCGGGTGCGCGGCACCACATCGGCGGCCACAACCGCGGCGGGGGTTTCAGCCATGCCTATTCTCCCTCTACCCTCCTACTGCAGCACAAGGGAGCGCAGATGCAAAAGCAAGTCATCCAGGCCGGGGTGCCCGAAACCGGCGGCCCGTTCAACCTCTGCGTCCGGCACGGAGACATGATCTACGTCTCCGGCCTGCCGCCGTTTGAGGAAGAATACTGCGCCGCCCTGCGCGCCGCCCGCAGCCGGGGCGAACCGCCGCCGCCCTTCCCGGACGTGCCGTTTGAACATCAGGTCCGCGTGGTGATGAACCACCTGAAGCTGCTGGTGGAAGCCGCCGGCAGCAACATGGACTGCCTGCTGAAGGTCATCGTCTGGCTGAAGGACCAGAAGCAGCAGGAGCAATTCGACAAGATCTACCGCAGCTACTTCACCAGCCAGGCCACGCTGCCGGCCCGCACCCGCATGCAGGCCGGCGCCACCCCCATGGGCTGCGCGCTGGAAGTGGAAGCCATCGGCTACGTGCCGAAGTAGCGCTGCGGATCACCGCCCCGCCGGCAACGCCAGAAAGTCGCGGTGCCCCACGCGCACCGCGGCCCGGCCCTGCGCCGCCAGCGCCAGCCGCTGCTCGCGCCAGGCCTCAATCCGCCACGCCTCGCGCCGCTCCTGGCTCAAGGCGGCGGCGGCGTGGCCCATAGCCAGCTCGCTGCTCATATGCGTCTCGCCGCGCCGCACCACCCAGTCGCTCGGCGCCGTCTCCACCGCAAAGCCGCGTGCCGAAAACGCCCGCTGCATCTCGGCCACCGCGGCGGCGCCCAGCGCCCGGCCGCCAAAGCCCTTGTCACGCCCCTGGTCCCGCGCAAAGCCGCGCGCCACCAGCGCATCACCCGGCAGCGGCGGCTGAAACCGGTCGCGCCCGGTCACGTTCAGCGCGGCATAAAACGGCACGCGCAGCGCCGCCGCCATCCGCTCCACCCAGGCGCCCGAAACCAGATCGCACAGCGCCGAACACACCACCGCATCGGTATTGGCCAGCGGCAGGTTGCGCGGTGCATCGGCCAGGTCGGCGATAATCGCCTCCACCCGCCAGGCGCCACCCGGCGCATGCACCAGCATCGTCTTCTTGTTCGGAAAGGTCACCTTCAACCCCACCGTCTCGGCGCGGTCGGCAATGGTATCGAAGGCCGCCTCGGTCATCTCGCGGTTCTGGTCCACCAGTGTCCAGGCCTGCGCCCGGCCGATGCGCGGCGCCAACCAGCGAAACAGGCTGCCCGTGCCCGCGCCCAAATCCAGCATGCGTGGCCGCGCCGGCAGCCGCGCCAGCAGCGCCTGCGCCAATGCCTCGCTGCGCGCCATGGCGTCGAACGGCTCGCGCAGGTCCAGCCAGTCGAGTTCGAATTCCTCGCTCATCCCACGCTCTCCAATTCAGCGGCAAACCGTTCCGCCCGGTCGCTCCAGCGCGGCAGCAACTGCCCGGCCTCCCAGGCGGCATCGGCCATGGCGGCGCGCAGCTCGGTGTCAAACAACACGCGCCGCAGCCCCTTGGTGAAGGAGCCCACATTCCCCGGCGGCGAAACCACA
>CANFIE010000321.1 GCA_947446625.1 Acetobacteraceae bacterium
CACCACCGTGCGCACCGGCCTGAATCGCCGCAGCACCGCACGCGCCACGGCCCGTCCGGCCGCCGCCATCAGCGTGGGGCCATTGCCGGCCAGGCGGTCGGCCTCGGCCATTTCATCGGGGGTGAGCAATTCCAGCATGGCAGCACAATACGCCCGCCCGCCGCGCTGCTATACAGCCAGTTCAGCGCAACGGAGTCGCAGCATGGCCTTCGTGGTGGCAGTGGCGCAGCAAAAGGGCGGCGCCGGCAAATCAACCGTGGCGGCCAACCTGGCCGTGGCCCTGGCCCAGGCCGGGCTGCGCGTGGCCCTGCTGGATACCGACCCACAGCAATCCCTGGCCCGCTGGTGGGAAGAACGCGCCCGCCAGCCCAAGGCCACCCCCCTCACCTTCGAGACCCCTGCCGGCTGGCGCATCCCCGCCGCGCTGGACCGGCTGAAGCGCAACCACGACGTCATGCTGCTCGACACCGCACCGCACGCGGAAACGGAAGCCAAAATCGCCATCCGCGCCGCCGATTTGGTGCTGCTGCCCATGCAGCCCAGCCCAGCCGACCTTTGGGCCAGCGATGCCACACTGCAACTGGCCAAGGCCGAAAAACGCCGCGCCGTGGTGCTGCTGAACCGCGTGCCCGCCGCCGGCAAGCTCACCGCGCAAATCCAGGCCGACCTTGCCAGCCGTGGCGTGGCCGTGCTGGCCGAAACCCTGGGCAACCGCACCGCCTATGCCAGCGCCTTCCTGCTCGGGCTTGCGGTCAGCGAGGTTTCGGCCAAATCCCTGGCGACCAATGAATTGAATGCAGTGGCCGCCGCCGTGCGCGCCCTGGTGAAAGGCTGAGACCATGTTGAGCTATGTGATGCTGGTGCTGCACCTGATTGCCGCCGCCATCTGGGTTGGTGGCATGGGCTTCGCCCTGCTGGCGCTGCGCCCCTCCCTCACCCTTTTGGAGCCACCGGCCCGCCTCGCCTTCCACGCCGCGGTGCTGAAGCGCTTCTTCCTGCTGGTCTGGCACGCCATGCCCATCATGCTCATCACCGGCTGGGCCATGGTGTTCATCGAATTCGGCGGCTTCGCCCGGCTGCCCATGGCCATCAACCTGATGCATGGGCTCGGCCTGATCATGGCGGTGGTCTATGTCGCCATCTTCTTCGGCCCCTGGGCGACGGTGCGCAGCAGCCTGGCGGCCGGCCAGCCGGCAGCGGCGGCGCAGGGCTTCGCCCGCATCCGCCAACTGGTCACCCTCAACTTCTGCCTCGGCCTGCTCACCATCGCCATCGCCGCCTCCCGCAACGTGGGCGAATAGGCAGCCCCATGGCCGAAGATGGCATCGAGATCAGCGAAGACGACTTCCCGGAGTTGGAAGCCGTTGCCGCCATTCAGCGCGGGCTGCACGCCTACAACCAGGAAATGGGCGGCCCCTACGACCGCGAGCCGGTCACCGTGCTGGCCCGGGACGCCAGCGGCACCGTACGCGGCGGCCTGCTCGGCCTCACCTACTGGAACTGGCTGTTCATCGACTGGCTGTGGCTGGCGAGGGACATGCGCGGCCAGGGCCTGGGCAGCCAGTTGCTGGAACGGGCCGAGGGCATTGCCCGCGGCCGTGGCTGCACCAACGCCTATACCGATACCTTCAGCTTCCAGGCGCCGCATTTCTGGACCCGGCACGGCTATGCCGAATTTGGCCGGCTGGACGAAATGCCGCCTGGCCACGCCCGCATCTGGTTCAAGAAAACCCTGTGACCATCGCCATCGGCCTGGAAACCCGCCCAACCAAGGCAGACCGCAACACGCTGGGCCAGGGCCTGGGCGCCTATAACCGCGCCGCCTATGGCCCACTGCGGGGCGGCGAGCGCTGGTTCTTCGCCCGCGACACCGCCGGCACCATTCTGGCCGGCGCCAAATGCGCGGAAGCCTGGGGCTGGCTCTACATCGACTGGCTATGGGTGGCGGAAACCCACCGCCGCCAGGGCCTGGGCGGCCGCCTGCTGGCCGAAGCCGAAACCTACGCCCGCAGCCGCAAGCTGGTAGGGCTGCACCTGAACACCTGGAGCTTCCAGGCGCCGGATTACTATCCCCGGCACGGCTTCATCGAGGCTGGACGCCTTGAGGACATGCCCCCCGGCGCCACGCGCTACTGGTTCCGCAAAACCCTGTAGTGCCGCCGGGTCAGGCGCCGCGCTTCAGATCGTAATTCACCGAGTTCGGTACCGCGGCCAAATCGTCGTCGATCTTGTACGAGTTGAACAATATGCGGGTGAAGTTCAGCCGCATCCGTTCCACCGGCACATCGCCGCCAGTTTCCATGTTGTAGGAGATGATGCCGCAGCCCTCCAACTCGTAGCTGGCATAGGTCAGCAGCCGGTTCGGCCCGGTACGGGCCAGGTGGATTTCCACCTTGCGGTCAAACCGGCCCAGCAGCGCCTCGCTCAGCAGCATGGCGGAAACCGAGTCCATCTGGCGCGAGATCGAGATCTCCTCCACCCGGCAATCGGCATCGCCACGCGCGCCGGAATTCACCGCCGCCGAGGACCGCGCCACACCCCAGGCCATGCTGCCGAGGATCAGGAAACCCACCTTGCCGTTCAGCTCGCTCTCGCCGGTAATGCTGGGGTACTTCATCAAAATCGGCATTCAAACGGCTCCTGCCTTGCCGGCGAAACTGCGTGCCGGCACCGCGAAATCCCAGCATAAGCCGCGCGGAAACCTGTTCCGCGCGGCCTGCCAGGCCTGCTGAGGAAGGCGCCTGCTCAGGCGCCCTTGGCCGTGGCCAGATCCCAGCTGTACTTCAGCGGCTCACCGTTCAGGTTATCGCCCATGGCTTCGTAGGTGTACTCGATCTTGTCGAAGTTCAGCGAAATCGACTCGGACGGACGGTCGCCACCCGAGGAGATCGAATAGCCAGAAATACCGCAGCCTTCGAGCTTGATGGTGATGTAGGCCGCCGGCGTGTTGCCAGCGCCCGTGCGCACAAAGGCAATCTCAACCTTGCGGTCCAGTTCGCCATGCAGCGAGTCCTCGAAGATCTTGATCGACGACTTGTCGGTCACCTTCGTGAAGGTGATCTCGCTGACCGAGGCGATGCTGCCTTCACGGGTCGAGCCGCCAAAGGCCGAGCCAATGCCGCGGCCGACGCCGAACTGGAAGCTGCTGACCTCGAAGTATGTGCTGAAGCCATCGATGGTCGATTCACCAGGCCACTTATCGCATTTAACCATAATGGGCATGACTGTGCTCCTTGCTTAACCCAACGACTTCCCGGAAACGGCCCTGTGCCGCGCCCTAGCCGATATCGTATTGAAACGCCCCATCCTGCGCGATCCCGATGCTCACGCTGGCAATCTCCTGGCCCTCGGCCAGGCGCGCCAGAATGCGGCCGGAAAGTTCAGGCAGCAGCGTACGATTCAGAATAGTCTCAATGTTGCGCGCCCCGCTTTCAACTTCGCGGCAACGCGCCACAATGCTGTCGGTCACGGCGGCATCAATCACCAGGTCCACCCGGTAATTCTCGTGCAGCCGGCGGGCAATCCGCTTCAGCTGCAGGCCCACAATCAGGCGCAGCACGTCATCCGCCAGCGGGTAGAAGGTGATGACGTTGCAGCGCCCAAGGAAGGCGGGCTTGAAGGATTTCAGCATGTCCGGCCGCAGCGCCTCGTTCAGCGCCTCCGGGTCGGGCCGCAGTTCAGGGTCGGCGCACAGCTTGGCGATGGTGTCGGTGCCGGCATTGCTGGTCATGATGATGACGGTGTTGCGGAAGTCGATATCCCGCCCCTCGCCGTCCTTCATCTGCCCCTTGTCGAACACCTGGTAGAACACATCCTGCACGCCCGGATGCGCCTTCTCCATCTCGTCCAGCAGCACCACGCTGTAGGGCCGGCGCCGCACCGCCTCGGTCAGCACGCCGCCCTCGCCATAGCCCACATAGCCCGGGGGCGAGCCCATCAGCAGCGAGACCTTATGTTCTTCCTTGAACTCGCTCATGTTGATGGTGGTCAGGTTCTGCTCACCGCCATACAGCAGGTCGGCCACCGCCAGCGCCGTCTCGGTCTTGCCCACGCCCGAGGTGCCGGCGAACAGGAATACGCCAATCGGCTTGCGCGGGTCGGTCAGCCCGGCGCGGTTGGTTTGAATGGCCTGGGCCACGGCAGCCAGCGCATGCGGCTGCCCCACCACGCGCTCCTCCAGCCGGTCCTTCAGGTTCAGGATGGTCTTGATCTCGTCCGAGACCATCCGCCCCACCGGAATGCCGGTCCAGGTTTCCACCACCTCGGCCACGGCGGTGCCATCCACCACCGGATGCACCAGCGGCTGCTCGCCCTGCAGCGTGCGCAACTCAGTGGTCACGGCGGCCAGATCCTGCCGCAGCGCCGGAATGGCGTCAGGCTCGGCGGTCAGCTTGGCGTCAATCGCCTCGCGCAGTTGCCGAATATGCCCCACCAGCGTGGATTCCTGCTGCCAGCGCGTCTCCAGCGCGGCAACCTCACCCTCCAGCTTGCCGCGCTCATCCTCCAGCGCGGTGCTGCGCTGGGCGTGGTCGGTGCCGGCGGCAACCTCGCGCGCCAGGCTGCCAAGCTCGGTGCTGATCAGGTCCAGCCGGCGGCGTCGATCCTCAATGGCAGCGGGTACCGCGGCCTGGCTCATCGCCACGCGGGCGCAGGCGGTATCCAGCAGCGAAACGCCCTTGTCCGGCAGCTGCCGCGCCGGAATGTAGCGGGCGGAAAGCCGCACCGCCTCCTCCACCGCCTCATCCAAAATCCGCACGCCGTGGTGCTTTTCCAGCGTCGCCACCAGGCCGCGCAGCATGGCCTGCGCCAGCGGCAGCGAAGGCTCACCCACCACCACCACCTGGAAGCGCCGGGTCAACGCCGCATCCTTCTCGAAGTACTTCTTGTATTCGGCCCAGGTGGTCGCGGCCAGGCAGCGCAACTCGCCGCGCGCCAGCGCCGGCTTCAGCAGGTTGGCTGCGTCGTTCTGGCCTTGCTGGCCACCGGCGCCAATCAGCGTATGCGCCTCGTCGATGAACATCACGATCGGCAAGGGCGAAGCCTTCACCGCGTCGATCACGCCCTTCAGCCGATTCTCAAACTCGCCCTTCATGCCGGCAC